>CACYCN010000173.1 GCA_902772895.1 uncultured Ruminococcus sp. | reverse complement strand
TCCCCCAAACCCCCTTCCTAAAAAAACCGATTTTGACTTTTTGAATAACTGACAGAATTGTTATTCGAAAAATAACATCTTACTTCATGTAATCAGTTATGACAGATGCCGCCAAACCCCTTTATATAACGGCGTGACATAGTCCTCCACATTTACTTTATCAGGCAAAATGTTGAAAAAGAATTACGAAAAAGAATAAAAAAACGGAAACCCGGCAATCGACAAGTTGTGATTGTGATGGTATAATAAATCTATCATCAAGCAGAAAATCAACTCATTACAGAAATTCAGCAAGGATGTGTTACTATGACCTGTAAAAACTGTGGCGCTGATATTACCATTCATGATCGTAAATGTCCTTATTGTAAAGGCGTCATTGATTATATTTATCCGGCCAATAATGCTAAGGGATACTATAATCCTTATGAGGCTCCTTCCTCTGTTTCGCCTTATCCTCCCTATACTCCGCCGGATCCCAGAACGCTGGAAAAGGAACAAGCTGATAAAAATTCTCAGGATGCTTTATTGCTCTCAATTATGGCTTTAATGCTGGGCTTTGTTATCCTCAGAGTCTTGTTTGCTGTCCTCAGCCTGGTTTATGCCTCAAAAGCTCAGAAAAAATACTATGAACTCAGACAATTCCGCAATCCTAAAATTACCATTGCCATTACATTGTCAATTATCTCGCTGGTGTTGGCATTCTTCTGCTTAATCTTCTTCATTCTCTGGGTTATGGCCACTACTATCCGTTAAAAAAATTCTGTCCTGAAAGTTCAATAGCATTTTTCCGATTGTCAGGGGAAACTTTTCTTTCCATGAAAAGTTTTCCCCTGTTTCGTTATACCAACTTCAATGGCTTGATTAAGGTGTGAAGGATTGACAAGGGGATTGATTTTCGGTCGGGATCATTCTATAATAGAATCAGAGAATCATCCTGTCATCAGGAAAGGAGTAATCGCAATGCCTTATTC
Source organism: uncultured Ruminococcus sp. (assembly GCA_902772895.1). Lineage (GTDB taxonomy): Bacteria > Bacillota > Clostridia > Oscillospirales > Acutalibacteraceae > UBA1213. The sequence goes on along the minus strand of CACYCN010000173.1, from coordinate 6,812 downwards.
CATTACGGTCGATCTGCACGGTCATACCAGGGAAAGCGCCCGTGATTTGCTGAATTTTACCATGAAAAACCTCCCCAAGGATGTCAGGGAGGTCGAAGTGATTCATGGTTATCGTCAGGGAACGGCGCTGCGTGATCTCGTCAGAAATTATCAGAATGCCAGAATTGAACGGAAAATCCTCAGTATGAATCAGGGATCTACCCTGTTCCTGATAAGACGTTCTTCCTGAACCAGTGTCCGGGAGATGATACGATTTCAGGTATTCCGCAGGGCTTCTACCGGATTCGGCTTTGTGGCGCGCCATGCCGGATAGATCCCGAAACAGATACCGATGAATAATGAAAATACCAGTACAATCAGATAGAGTTCCGGCTGAAAGGTCAATGTCATTCCGAAAAGCCATGCCCCGATCCATGACAGAACGGTACCTGCCGCCATTCCGATCAGGCATCCTATTACCGTCAGAACAACCGCTTCCATCAGAAATTCCATAATGATATGCCCTTTGGCTGCGCCAAGGGCTTTTTTGATGCCGATTTCCTTTGCCCGTTCCTTGACGGATGCCAGCATCATATTCATGATATTCAGACCTGCAACGATCAGGGATATCACACCTACACAGGTCAGGACAATGGAAAATATTTCAATAATATTGCGGATTCCCTGTTTCTGACGTGCCAGATTGGTCACGGTATAGGCGCCTTTGCTGCCGGTATTGCGGTCCATCATCCGGAGAATCTCTTTTCCTGCCCGGTCATGATCGTAATGATCTTTCAGTTTGACCTCAATCTGGGTATAATTACTGCTGGAAGCATTGTTCTGCATCGTGGAATACGGCAGATAAACAAAATTCGGAATGAAACTTCCCATCATCGTCTGTAAGATACCGCTGCCCGTTTTGATGACACCCACGATGGTATATTCCAGACTGCTGCCGCCGTTACGGATCAGCAGTTTTTTTCCGGTGACACGATCCGTGCCGAAACACGTCTCCGCTAACGTCTGATCTACCATACAGTTTTTCGCATATGAGGAAATGTCTCCGGCATTGAGAAAACGTCCGCTGACCAGACTGATATTGATCACGTCTTTCGCATTTTTATCAATGCCCCATAAAAAAACCGGCGTATGCGTATCGTGAACGGTGACATCCGTCGATTCAAACATCAGCGGCATCGCAAAGTCGACATAAGAAAGCTTCTGTATCGATGATAATTCCTGATTCGTCAGCGGCGCCGAACGGTCACTCTGGGTGATCGACAGTCCTCCCATTCCTAACGTATCCACTTCATTCGTCAAAGCATTACTGCCGCACTGACTGATATGATTGATGATGATGACCGATGCGACACCGATCACGATTCCGAATAATGTCAGAATCGTCCGCCCTTTCTGACGGAACAGTATTTTCATGGACCCCAGTATAATATCAAGCATGACTGTCCTCCGTTTGTTCTTTGATCCGGATCCGCTGACCGTCCGTGACCTGTTCGGTTTCCGTGATGATCCGATCCCCCGGTTTCAGACCGCTTTCCACAGCTATACCCGTGCGGTATTCCGTTCCGGTGATGACGGGTGTCCGGACGGCCCTTCCTTTCCGGTAGACATAGACATAGTTTTCGTCCTCCTCCGTCTGTAACAGATCATATGGCAGTACCAATACCTTCCGGTCTGTGGAGGTGACGATCGAACAACCCGCACTATATCCTACCCGCAGTTCATCATCCGTTTCATCCAGTGTCAGAATGACTTCAACGGTTGTTTCCTTACCGGTCATCCCGCTGGTCTGGGACGCCTCTTCCGAAACGGAGGTTACCGTTCCTCTGAAACTGCGGTCAGGTATGGCATGAAATGTGATGTCCGCCTTCTGTCCGGGATGGATCAGTGCAATATTGGTTTCGTTGATATTAACCGGTATTTCCAGTGTATCGTGTTGAGCGATCTTCATGACCGTACTGTTTTTTTCCGTAAACTCATCCGCCGATACGGAAATGTCATTGACAGTTCCCTCATATTCCGCATTGACTTCTATCACCTGACAGTACTTTTTCACTTCCTCCCATAATTCCGATACCGACGGATTCCGGGTTACGGAACTGATCAGTGATTCCATTCCCGTGATGCCGGTATACTGTGATGCCAGCGCCAGATATGCGTCATCAATCTGATAATAGGAAAGCAGCAGATCGCCTTCCTTTACCGTCTCACCGTTCCGCACCGCTACTTCACGGATGATCGCCGCACTCGGCAGCCGAACCGCATATCCTGCCTGATATTGTAATCGGCCGCTTGCCGTTACCGTATTGTCCATATCCTGCTCCCTGACGGTATAGACCGCTGATTCCGTCTCTGATGTGCCCAGCATGAATCCCGACATGATGATCAGTGCCAGAATCAACAGCGTAACCGAAAATAAGTAACAATACTTTTTCATTTTCCTCATCTCCCGGTTTTAGTATTTGATATTATCAGGAAATTATCAGCGCTTTTTGAATCGGTTCCATGGATATTTTTGTCAGTACGCATCGTGCTGCGGTTTCTCAGCCGATTGCTTTTTTCGTGAAAATACGGTATCATGACAATAACAGAATTTTATCTTCAGGAGGTCTGAAAATGATTATCGATTCATTTCATGATGAAAAAGAATCTCTCTTTTCACCCGGCAATTTTTTCGGCGAAAAACAATGGATTGCCGATACGGCTATCGCTACCTTCTCTTTCGAGATTTTTGAATCCGTTCTGGCATCATATCCTCATCAACAGGTTGCCCGGATCAGTTCCGTTAACGGTCATAAACCGGTCTATCTGATCGATTGTCACGGCAGAAAACTGATTTTCTATCAGTCAGCCATCGGGTCGTGTCTTGCCGGTAACGATATTATCGAAGTACAATGGATGACCGGCGTATCCCGGTTGATGATCTTCGGTTCTGCCGGTTCTTTGGACAGTCAGCTCACAACCGGAAAATATGTTATCCCTACTCAGGCTTATCGTGATGAGGGAATGTCTTATCATTATGCCCCGGCCTCGGATTATATGACGATCTCCAATGCCGATAAACTCGCTTCTGTCTTTCAGAAACTCCGTCTTCCCTTTGTGAAAGGAAGAGTCTGGACAACCGATGCCCCTTATCGGGAAACTCTTTCGGCTGTGACGGAAAGAAAAACTGACGGCTGTATTGCGGTCGAAATGGAACTGGCCGGTCTTCAGGCTGTCTGCAGTTTCCATCAGATCGATTTGTATGCCTTCCTTGTGACAGGTGATATCCTCGATCAGGATGAATATCTTTCGGAAGGACTCCACAGTGCCAATCATTCTATCGATAAATTCCGGATTGCTCTCCGTATTCTGGAAGAATCGGTTCCTGGGAATCAAGGTAACCTTCGGGAAGATCAGATGAAAAAGGAGGAGTGACAATGGCTTCCAGTAAAGAATATCTCGATTATGTTCTGGATCTGCTCTCCGGTACGGAGGAGATTTCCTACCGCCCGATGATGGGAGAATATCTGATTTACTTCCGGGATAAGGTGGTCGGCGGCATCTATGATAACCGGTTCCTGCTGAAACCGACAAAAACAGCTTTACAGATGATGCCGGATGCCAAATTTGAAATCCCTTATGACGGCGCTAAGGAAATGCTGCTTGTGGACGACAGGAATGAAATGAATCGGCAGGAATTCCGGTATGCTCTGTTTTCCGGTATGTATCAGGAACTGCCGGCACCTAAAAAGAAAAAGTGACCGGAACGGCTGAATCGTAAAACGGTCTCCCAGGAGAAAGGATGGATACTGCCAGATGGATCGTTCAGAATTGTCAGCTCAGAAGAAGCATCAAGATGTTGGGGCGCTGGTCTCGTCTGTGGCTCGATCGTTGTATCTGGTCCGTAGAGAAATATCCGGACAACTCCACACTCTTAAATTTTGCTATTATTTTGGATTGCTATAGGAAAGGGTTTCCTCCGAGAAAATGTGGGATAAAATGGATTTCTGTGGGAGGAACGGATTGGGTATTTACTTTTTCAGGAAAAAATGATACACTATTATCAGAAATTATGTCAAAAGATTAACAGATAAGTTGGTGATATTATGCATAAGTATGAAAATATTTCCGCACCCGTTATTAAGCGGCTGCCTCGTTATTACCGCTTTCTGGGTGAATTACTCGACAATGGTGTGACACGTATCTCCTCACGGGAATTGTCTGACCGTATGGGTCTGACCGCTTCTCAGATCAGACAGGATCTGAATTGCTTCGGCGGCTTCGGTCAGCAGGGATACGGCTATACCGTCGAAGGACTTTATCATGAGATCGGCCATATCCTGGGACTGGATCATTCATACCCTGCTATTCTCATCGGCGCAGGTAATCTCGGAAAAGCCGTCGCCGTTCATATGTCTTTTGAAAAACGCGGCTTCCGTCTGATCGGTATTTTCGATAATGATCCGGAAAAAACCGGGTTTGAGATCCGTGGAATTACCGTGTTCTCAATGGATCAGATCGAACAGTTTCTCAGCAATCATCAGGTGGATGTGGCAATTCTCTGTGTCCCGAAAACCGCCGCTCCTGAAATTGTCGATCATCTGTATGAACTCGGTATCCGTAATTACTGGAATTTCAGTCATTACGATCTCGCCGTTCACTATCAGGATATTATTGTGGAAAATGTCCATCTGAATGACAGCCTGATGGTATTGTGCTACAAAATCACAGATGCCAATGAACCTCCTGAGCAAAACGGAAAACGTCAGCTCTCTGACTGACTTGACGCTCCTGTTCTTTTTTCGGACAGGAGCGCTTTTTTGACATAATCCCGTCAGCGATGTCATAGGATTGAATCAAAAAGGGGTTATTGAAATGTCAGATACCGTTTGGCTCATTATTGTTGCGGCAGGAATTGTGATTTTGCTGATTCTGAAGAAGATTGCCTGTGTCAAACACACGTTCCGTTCGGTTCTCTTTTCGATGCTGCTCGGCATCCTTGCACTGACTGTCGTCAATCTCTGCAGTTCCTTCACTTCTGTCTCTCTCCCTGTCAGCCGCCTTTCTTTAGCGGTCTCCGCTTTTCTCGGTCTTCCCGGCGTGATCTCCATGCTCATCCTGCAACTCATGCTCTGATTCATTTATTCTGACGCTGTCTCACTGATTGGCGGAACGGAAATCGTTTTCCTATAGCTTGTACGTTTTTTCAAAAGTTTCTCAAAAGTTTTCTCCCAGGAAGTCTTTCCGGACAGAATTGACTCGGCTGTGAGATTATGGTATCATGAAAAGGGTGAATGATATGAAAAAATACCGGTTTTACGGCTGGGAAAATGCCGTTATCCAAGATAAGCATGGTCTGACGCCGCAGGATTATTATGACCTTCTCTCAACTGTCTGGTGCGCGGAAACCTGTGCGCCCAGACTCAGAGAAAAATGGACCCCGGATAATCCTACACTCGGTCAGTGTTCTGTCACCGCATTTCTCATGCAGGATTGTTTCGGCGGACAGGTTCTGGGGGTCCTCCGTCCCAATGGGAATTATCATTGTTTTAATGTGGTCGGCGACTGTGTATTTGATCTGACCAGTGAACAGTTCGGCGATGAAGCGCTGGATTATTCGGATTGTCCGGAACAGTTACGGGATGTCCATTTTGCCAAGGAAGAAAAACGCCTGCGTTATGAATTGCTGAAATCCCGTCTTCTTTTCGCACGTTCCGCCCTTCCTTTGACCGATCCCTGAGCGTCACCGTACCGTTCCCGTGAAACAAACAACAGACCTGCTGTACTTCTTTCGGTACAGCAGGTCTGTTTTATTATGGGATGATCCTATATGCTATTTTCATGCCGGTTGCTCGTCCGATGCGATCAGCGAAAGATCTTTTCTGACAACCGTACCATATTGATCCTTGACATAGACCCGGATATCATATGAAGTGGCTGCTTTCGGTGTCAGAGTAAGGGTATTGGCGCTGGCATAACCACGCAGTTTTGTCCATTTCGAGGAACTTGTCTTTTTGAAATAAACGGCATACTGATAAACACCGCCGCCTCCCTGCGCCTTACAATAAATCTTTGCTTTGTCTCCGAATGCTATGTATTTCGATTGCATTCTGGAATTGTTTACCAATGGTTCTGTTACGGTGAAAGTCAATGTTTTACGGCTGACATCACCGGTTGCATCTTTGGCTGCCACTCTTACCTCATAGTCACCGAGTGTTTTCGGTTTGATCACAGCCTTCGCATTGTCCCGGTAGTTCTGAATCCATGTCCATGAAGCATCACCGGCTTTCCGGTAATAGATCGCATAAGTATAGGGCGCCTTACCCCCGTCTGCAGCAGCGTTTATCACAATACTCTTACCGGGAGTCGTGTGATCGGCGGAAAGAGCGGACATATTCTGGACGGAGATCGGTTCAAACTTCAAATGGTTTTCGTTTGCATATTTTTCCGCATAGCTGCCTTGGAAACCGACAATGGTGATGTTCTGAATCGTTTTTTCCTGTCCCAATAAGCCGTTCGATAAATCGAAATAGGTAAACGCATCATCCTCAATACTTGTGACCGATCGGGGAATGGTGATTTTCCGTAAATTGCAGCAGCCTAAAAAGGCATGTCTGCCGATGACTGTGAATCCGTCGCTTAACGTAACGGTTCTGATATAGTACTTGACAGCGTACAGGGCAGACTGTTCGTCCATGAATGTGGAAGTGACGCTTCCGGTGCCGTCAACTTTCAGGAAATAGTTTGAGAAAGAAAAATGCGGCTGTGTGGCTTCTGTTCTGTCACGGAGTGTCATGGTACCGCTGATCGCTTGACAGACAGTGACTGATACC
>CACYCN010000172.1 GCA_902772895.1 uncultured Ruminococcus sp. | reverse complement strand
TGAGATTCCATTCATCCTTTTCTTCAAAGGGCAGATATTCCGCTACCTTCGCAGAGATGGTATCCGGGATCATCTTGATAATCGTTTCACGCAGGTTTTCACCGTCAAGTACCTGATCACGCTGGGAATAGATAATTTCTCTCTGACGGTTCATAACATCGTCAAAGTCAAGTACGCTCTTACGGATATTGAAGTTTCTCGCCTCAACCTTAGCCTGTGCGCTGGCGATCGTATTGGAAAGCAGCTTACTTTCCAGAGCGGTATCTTCATCACCGGGCATTCTGTCCATAATGGAAGCGATTCTGTCACCGGCAAAGAGTCGGAGCAGGTTATCCTCTGCGGACAGATAGAAACGGCTGGCACCCGGGTCACCCTGACGACCGGCACGGCCTCTGAGCTGGTTATCGATACGTCTTGACTCATGACGTTCCGTACCCATGATAAACAGACCGCCGGCTTCTCTTACCTTTTCGGCTTCCGCCTCTGTCTCCTCGTGATATTTGGCAAGCAGTTCACGGAACTTTTCTCTGGCATGGATGATTTCCTCATCTTCTGTCTCGGCATAACCGGTTGCTTCCTCGATCAGTTCCTCGGAATAATCAAGACGTCTCATTTCAGCCTTTGCCAGGAATTCATCATTACCGCCGAGTTTGATATCGGTACCACGACCTGCCATGTTAGTGGCGATCGTAACGGCGCCAAGCTTACCGGCCTGCGCAACGATTTCCGCTTCCTTCGCATGCAGCTTCGCATTCAGTACATTATGTTTGATGCCCTTCTTTTTGAGCATGGCGCTCAGTTCTTCGGACTTATCGATAGAAACCGTACCGACCAGAACCGGCTGGCCTTTTTCGTTGGCTTCGATAATATCATTGATCAGAGCGGTAAATTTACCCTTTTCCGTTTTGAAGATCACATCCGGCATATCTTCTCTGCGGATGGGCTTATTGGTCGGAATTTCAATAACATCCAGACGATAGATTTCGGAAAATTCCGTTTCTTCGGTCATTGCCGTACCGGTCATACCGGACAGCTTACGATACAGACGGAAGAAGTTCTGGAAGGTGATCGTAGCAAGGGTCTTGCTTTCACGCTGAACACTGACGCCTTCCTTTGCTTCAATCGCCTGATGCAGACCTTCATTATATCGTCTGCCGTACATCAGACGTCCGGTGAATTCGTCAACGATAATAACTTCACCCTTCTCGTTGACAACATATTCGATATCTCTTCTCATGACACCACGGGCCTTGATCGCCTGATTGATGTGATGCTGGATCGTGATATTTTCCGGATCGGAAAGGTTTTCCACTTCAAAGTAGGCTTCCGCCTTCTTGACGCCGACCGGTGTCAGCGTAGCGGTCTTTGCTTTTTCATCTACGATATAGTCAATACCTTCTTCGATATATTCATCATCGTTATCGACTTTGGTATCGGTCTCGGTAATACGCTTACACTTCATGGTCTTGGCCAGTTCGTCCGCCTTGACATAGAGATCCGTCGACTTATCGCCCTGACCGGAAATAATCAGAGGTGTTCTGGCTTCATCGATCAGGATAGAGTCCACCTCATCGACGATGGCAAAGGAATGACCCCTCTGTACCTTATTTTCTTTATAGACAACCATGTTATCACGCAGGTAGTCAAATCCCAGTTCATTATTGGTCGCATAAGTAATGTCGGAATTATAGGCGACCTTACGCTGTTCATTGGTACAGTCATGCTGCAGAATACCAACGGTCAGTCCGAGGAAACGATAGATCTTACCCATCCATTCCGCGTCACGCTTTGCCAGATATTCGTTGACGGTAACAACGTGTACGCCGTCACCGGCAAGCGCATTCAGATAAGCCGGCAGAGTTGCTACCAGCGTTTTACCTTCACCGGTCTTCATTTCACTGATACGGCCTCTGTGAAGAATGATACCGCCGATAATCTGTACCGGAAAGTGCTTCATGCCCAGCACACGCCATGAGGCTTCACGACATACCGCAAAAGCTTCCGGCAGAATCTCATCCAGAATCTGATCCTTGCGATTCCTGTCTATATCCTCTCCCACAAACATTTCCTTAAAGCGATCCGTCTCCGCACGAAGCTCCGCATCAGAGAATTTCTGATATTTCTCTTCTAAAGCCAATACCTTATCGACAATCGGCTGTATTTTTTTCAGTTCCTTACGGCTGTTTCTGCCGTTAAACCAAGTCTTAAACCCCATCGGTATTCACCTCATATTCCTTTCTGAAAGAATTCCATCCCATTATAACACACTTTTTTTCATAAATCAACCAATCCTGATTTTTTGTTGGCAAAACAATTGTGAATCACACGAAAGAAATACTTTCCGACAGCATCCCCTTTCCGTCCGGATATACTTTCCCGAGAGCCACTTGATCCGATCATACGACAGAACGGACTGGGGTATCCGGGTTTTCCCATGCGCAGGTGCATCCGTTCCGGGTCATATTCCGGCTTTGATTCCGGACTGCGATGAAAAAACGTGTTTCTGTCAGATTTTCGCTGACTATTGACAATCCGATAGCAAGCATATATAATGATAGCGTTGATCGAACAGGTATATTGAAAAGATAGATTTTTCAGGAGAATGTTATGAAAAGGATCAAAAAACTGATAGCAGCCGCCTCTTCATTGGCAGTGCTGCTGACCATGTCCGCCTGCGGCGACGCAGCCGCTACCCCGACTGATACGAAACCTCAAAGCAGTATAGAATCTTCTGTCACTGACGCATCCGAACAACAGAGCAGTCAGGAGACTTCCAAGCCGCAATCCACTCCCGCAGAATCCGACGCTTCCCCTCAGGAAAGCAGCAAACAAGAAAGCAGTAAACAGCAAAGCAGCAAGCAGGAGAGCAGTAAACAGGAAAGCAGCAAACAGGAGAGCAGTAAACAGGAAAGCAGCAAACAGGAGAGCAGTAAACAGGAAAGCAGCAAACAAGAGAGCAGTAAACAGGAGAGCAGTCATACGGAAAGTTCTTCCTCACAGAAGAAAGCGCCGATCGAATCCATTACACTGAGCGATAAAAAACTGACGCTTTATGTTGACGGGACCTATCGGCTGCGGTTTTCCGTTTCACCGGAAAACGCCGATCAATCCAGTCTTGTCTGGCGCTGGTCAGACGATAGTATTCTCACTGTCGTCTCCGACGGAACCATTACCGCTCATAAGATCGGAAAGGCCACGATCACGATCCGTTCTGACAACGGCGTCAGCGACGTATGTGAAGTCACCGTCAAAGAACGTCCTCCCGAGCCGCTGCACGATGAAGCGCCGGAAGTAGCCGGACCTGCCGTTTCTTCCGACTGGTTCAACGATGCCGTTTTTGTCGGCGACAGCGTGACAAGCTGTTTGTCGATTTATTGCGGTGATAATCTCGGAGATGCCTCGTTCCTGTATTCTGTAGGACTCGGCTATCACAGCGCCCTGTGGGACCTGAACGCTACCGGTAATATCCATCCGTTACTCAACGGCGAAAAAGTTACCGTTGACGAAGGCATCAAAAAAATCGGTAAGAAAAAAGTCTTTATCATGATGGGTATGAACGACTTCGCTTATGGCATCGATGATACGATTGAAGCCATGAAAACCCTTACGGACAGAATTCTCGCCAAAAGTCCTGACGTTCAGATCTATATGCAGTCTGTCACCCCGCTGATTTCCAGTATACACCGTGACGATGCGCTGAATAATGAAAACATTGCCATTTATAATAATAAAGTCAAGGAAGTTTGTCTGCAGAGAGGCTTTATCTATGTTGACGTAGCCTATGCCGTCAGTGACGACAAAGGAAATCTCATTGATGATTACTGTGTTGACCCCAACTATATGGGACTTCATCTGTCACAGACAGGCTGTCAGAAATGGATCGAATATCTGAAAAAGCACGTTCAGAAATAACACTGACATTCAGGCGGCTGCCGCAGTTTCTGCGACAGCCGTTTATTCATGGGAAGGGACATTCCGCAAAAGACTTGTGTGAAACTTTTGATCGGTTGTTTCTCAAGGATTCACCCGTTCAAAAAACCTGTATCCTGTACAGGGAAATCAATTTTTAGAAAATAAGCCGCTGTTATAACGTATCTTCACAAACGGGATGACTGATTTGTGAAAAAAGAAAATGCAAAATCAGTTTTTTAGGAAAGGGGTCTGGGGGAGAACCCTTTGTTTTCAAACAAAGGGTTTCCCCCAGAGGACTTCGCGGATAAAATTGATTTCCGTGTATCCTGTAAATTCTGTCTTTTCATTTTTCCCATAAAATGGTATAATAAATTATTCAAAAAAACAATAATCTATCCTGAAAGGAACGAAACCACATCATGACAACATTCCAGAAAGTAACCGAAACGGATATGGAAGAACTTTCCATACTGGCTACCGCCATACTCCGGGAACATTATGACCCTATTATCGGTAAAGAACAGAATGACTATATGCTTGAGAAATTCCAGTCACCGGAAGCGATGCGGCAGCAGCTGAAAGACGGCTACCGTTATTACTACATCGTCTGCGACGGTACCAAAGCCGGTTTCACGGGATTTTATCCCCGGGATCAAAAGATGTATATCAGCAAGCTCTATGTCCGGAAAGACTTTCGCCGCTGCGGACTGGCAAGAGACAGCATCCGGTTTATCACAGAACAGGCTTCCGCAGAACATCTTCCCTGTCTGTTTCTGAATGTCAATAAGTTCAACCGTGAAAGCATTGCCGCCTATGAACATCTGGGTTTCCATACCGCCTATGCGGAAAAGAATCCCATCGGCTGCGGTTTTTATATGGATGATTATGTCATGGAAAAGCCGGTTACCGTCACACCCTGAACCTTGCCGGAGACAAAACTCATCTTTATTCTTAAAAATGATATTTGGGCGTTGAATTCCGGATAACAGCTTGTTATAATAAGAAAGGAAAACATCAACAATCGGAGGGGTACCAATGGAAGAAAATATCTACAGAAAAGCCCGCAAAAAAGCGGCACGTCAGAAACCGCTGCTGAATAACTGCGAAAGCGCTCAGGATCTGGTCTATATCGAGCGCACCAAGCTGCTTGCTATTGAGAGCGGCGATAAGATTCCCGGCCCCGACGACGTTGCTTCGATGGCAAGGGTCTATGACGCACCGGAACTGTGTAATTATTATTGTTCTCATCAGTGTCCGCTGGGAGCAGGAAAACCGCCGCTGATGTATGAAGATCTGAGTGAAATTGCGGTACGGCTGCTGTCAGCGATGCATTATCTGGAAAAATCCAGCGATACCATCTATAAAGTATTTGAAGACGGAAAGATCAATGACTATGAGGTGGAAGACTTCATGAAAATCATCGAAACCGTTAAAAAGCTTTCCTACAGCGCCGACTCTCTGGAACTCTGGGCAAAGAAAAACGGCTATATCAAATAATCCGTTCCATTCATACACATAAAAGGAAGGTTTCTTGACAGGACCTTCTTTTTTTGGTTAAAAATGACAAAATAACGGTCAAATATGACAAATCACACCTTTTTCCGCCTGAATCTGCTATGATTATGACAGAACAAAACAACACAACATTGCCGTCATATTTCTTAACAGACAATCCGTGAATTTCTTCGGAAAACATAGAACCAACACCAATAACCGTTTTTCGAAAATGAATCCGCAGGAGTAACCCCGGAGCAACCAGATCAAACGGATTTCATGGTGTGTTTTGTTAAAAATATTGACGAAAACTGTGTAAAGTGATATAATTAAAATCACTGTTTATCACTTTTTTAGGAGGATTCGTAATGAAAAAGAAACTGTTAACCGTATCATTGGCTGCCATGATGCTTCTTTCTGCCGGAGTATCATCAGGATGTATCAGCGCTGCTATCGGTATTCCCAGCGTTGTCGGCATCGCTAATAACGCTAATAATTCTACCAAAGAAACCAACGCGGAACAGCTTACATCTGCCGTCAAGACCCTGTATTCTGGTGTAGCTTCCGGTACTATCAACAAAAACACACCCGCAGACGAACTGAACGGACTGTCTTCTTATAAGCTTCCCGACATGAACGAAACCATTGCCAACAGAAAAACAGCCGCCCAAAAACTGACCCTTCAGGACGCTGTGGATTATGAGGGATTAGCCAGCAAATTCTCCAACGCCAATATCGGTGATTATGGCTATGATCCTGCTGACGGGTGTATCTACTACAAGGGTAACTACAAAGGTACTCTCAGGGATCTGTCAATGTCCACCACTCTTGGCGTTATCAGAGGGGCCTGATACTTACTTCCGGAATCAAGCAATTTTTCTATCATATTAAATATCATTACAGGAGGAAATTGATTATGAAAAAGAGAATTTATCTGATCTGTTTAGCCGCATTGATGACAGTAGCCGCCGGAGCGTTTTCCGGATGTTCGATTTCTGCCGGAGACGTGGCAGGAATCATGAATAATGCCAATAATGCCAACAAGGAAACCGATGCCTCTGAATTAACACTGGCGATCAAAACACTGTATTCCGGCGTTGCTTCCGGCACCGTCAACAGTTCCACTCCGTCCGGCGAATTGCACAATCTTTCCGCATCAAAACTTCCCGCTCCGACCGCTACCGCAAATGATAAAAAAACAGCCGCCAATAAGCTGACCGTTCAGGACGCGGTCGATTATCAGGGATTAAACAGCAAGTTTTCCGCTTCCACTATCGGTGATTTCGGCTATAGCACTTCTGACGGCTCCGTTTATTATAAAGCTACCTATCAAAACACCGGCAGTGCGCTCAAAGATCTGACCATGTCCACTACTATCGGTGCCATCAGAGGTTCCTGATCATACCTACGTTTTATCGTTATCCGGATGCCTGTCAAAGTCACTTCATTACAGTTTCTGACAGAGGTATCCATCGTTTTCCGCAGGAGGTTGTTTCATGAAAACGAAACTGTTATCCCTTAGTTCCGTCATTCTGATTCTGTTATCCGTCAGCCTTTTTTCCGGGTGTCAGAATACGGGAAATCATTCCGGCACCGTCGCCCGGCACGAAGCCACTGCCCAGGAAATGACCACTGCCGTTCAGAATTTATACGCTGCCGTTATTGCCGGCAACATCACGCAGGATACTTCCGCTGCCGAACTCAACGCATTGTCCGCTTCCAAACTGCCGGCATCACATGACTCTACCGAGCAGAGAAAACAAATTGCCGACAATCTGACCATCATGGATGCGATTGATTATGATGCTCTCGCTTCCCGGCTCGACAGCACCGACATCAGTGAATTCGGCTATACCCCCTCAGACGGCAGAATCTTTTACCAAAGTACCTATCGGGGCAATAAGACACTGGTTTCTCTTTCATCCGACACGACCCTCCGTGAAATCAAAAGCACCTGAGTGTACTCCGTATCAGAACAAACAGCAATCTTGAATTACTATCCCGAAGCATTCATCTGTTCAGCACAGTGCCATTCTGCTGAACAGATGTTTTTTTATACCTGCGCATTGATTTTTCCCCTTCCCTCTGTTATAGTAATGTATGACGGTGATCTTACTGAATTCTGATGAAAAACTGACAGACAGCCAACATATTTCTGTCAGGAAATACCGACAGGGTACTTATTCTCTCAGATAATCGTATCAGATCACCACCATTCATGCCTGTTTTCAAAACAGAGTCTCAAAAGAACGGAGATTATCATTATGAAATTCATGCAAAAAACAGCAACCGGTATGATTCTTCTCGTATTTGTAATGGCAAGCCTGTTTTCCGGCTGCGGCGGACAAACACAGAATCCCAAAGAACTGGAAATCAATGCCACCGACCTGACAGTTGCCATTCGTGAACTGAATCTGAATGTTCTGGACGGTACCCTTAACCGAAGCTGCGGTGCCGATAAACTTAACAAGCTCTCCCCGCAAAAACTGCCGGAAGAAAACGCCGAATATTCAGAATGTCTGACAATCGTGAATACGCTGACGGTTCAGGATGCCATTGACTATGCTCAATTAGGAGACAACTTCAATACACAGACGATTGGCAATTATGCTTTTATCCCCGGCAGATCAACGATTTATCCGGCTGGAACCCTCAGCGATGACAGCAAAAAAACGCTTCGTCTGGATACCACTTTCCGTGAACTCTTTACAACAGACTAAGACAATCCCCCACAAAGACAATACCGCAGATATACCGTAGACTTTTGTCAGACTATATCAAATTTTGCGGGAATTCTGACATATTGCAAGGAGCTTGGGGACAGGATGAAGGAAAAGATCAAACAGATATTGCCCTGAGTCCGTCATCCGGAAACACTCACAAGACTTCCTCACTCACACAAACCAATGCTCCGTTCCTTACCAAAACCGATCGTCCTGCCGCAGCGTAAACCGGAAAATAGGAAAAGAAGCTGATAATAAACTGAAAATGCAGTTTCCGACAAGAATCAATGGGCAGAATCTATGCAAATTGCTTGACAGAAAAAGCGGAGTTGCATATAATAATAGGTATTGATGATTTTGAATAAAGGTGGTAATACACATGGCAAAACAGACACTTCTTACGGATGAAGGTTTGAAAAACTATAAAGACGAACTGGAATATCTCAAGACTGTCAAACGAAAAGAAGTTGCGGAAAAAATTAAAGTGGCACTTTCTTTCGGTGACCTTTCGGAGAACAGTGAGTATGATGAAGCAAAGAATGATCAGGCAATGCTGGAAGCACGTATTGCCCAGATCGAATCCATTCTTAAAAACGCTAAAATCATTGACGAAAGCGAACTGACCAATGAACATATCCATATCGGTTCCAAAGTCAAGGTACATGATTTTGAGTTCAACGAGGATGCCGTCTATCAGATCATCGGCTCTGATGAAGCCGATCCCTTTAACGGTAAACTGTCAGATGAATCTCCTGTCGGTGCGGCACTTCTGGGTCATCAGGTCGGTGATGTCATCGAAGTTGAAACACCGGACGGTCTTATCAAATTCGAAATTTTAGAGATCACAAAATAAAACGATAATCTGCGCTACTGATTTTGCAGCGGCAAGATATTTCCATGTGCCGTCTGCAGGATCAGGAAACAACGCCCCTTACAGGGATTCAGAAACAGGGTCCCTGAAATAAAGGAAGGAGAAAGAATATGGCAGAACAGAATGTCAATGAGCTGCTGAAGGTAAGAAGAGAAAAGCTCAAAGAATTACAGGAACAGGGTAAAGACCCGTTTCAGATCATGAAATATGATGTGACACATCACAGTACGGATGTGAAAGAACAATTTGAGGAACTGGAAGGAAAAACCGTTGCCGTCGCCGGACGTATCATGTCAAAACGTGTGATGGGTAAAGCTTCGTTTTGCCATATTCAGGACCTGAAAGGTACCGTACAGTCTTATGTCGCCAGAGACAGCGTTGGCGAGGAAGAATATAAACTCTTTAAGAAAATGGATATCGGTGATATCGTCGGCTTACAGGGTGAAGTCTTTAAAACAAAAACCGGTGAAATTTCCATTCATGCCTCTGCTATCACACTGCTCTCCAAAAGTCTGCAGATCCTGCCGGAAAAATATCATGGACTGACCAATACCGATACACGCTATCGTCAGCGCTATGTCGATCTTATTATGAACGAAGAAGTCAAGGATACCTTCGTCAAGCGTTCAAAGATCATCAGCGCTATCCGCCGCTATCTGGACGGTCAGGGCTTTATGGAAGTAGAAACACCTATGCTGGTGTCTAATGCCGGCGGCGCTGCCGCAAGACCTTTTGAAACCCATTTCAATGCACTGGATGAAGATCTTCGTCTGAGAATTTCACTGGAACTGTATCTCAAAAGACTGATCGTAGGCGGTCTGGAAAGAGTCTACGAAATCGGCAGGGTATTCCGCAACGAAGGTCTTGATACCAGACATAATCCCGAATTTACTCTCATGGAACTGTATCAGGCTTATACCGACTACCACGGTATGATGGACCTGACAGAAAACCTCTACCGCTATGTAGCTCAGGAAGTACTCGGTACTACCAACATTGTCTATAACGGTATCGAAATGGATCTGGGCAAGCCTTTTGCCAGAATCACTATGGTTGATGCTGTCAGACAATATACCGGTGTGGACTTCAATGAAATTCATACCCTTGAAGATGCCAGAGCTGCCGCTGATGCCAAAGGCGTTGAATATGAAAAGCATCATAAGAAGGGCGATATCCTGAATCTCTTCTTTGAAACTTTTGTCGAAGAACATCTGATTCAGCCTACCTTCCTGATGGATCATCCCGTTGAGATTTCACCTCTCACCAAGAAAAAACCGGAAAATCCCGAATATGTAGAGCGCTTTGAATTCTTTATGAACGGCTGGGAAATGGCCAATGCTTACAGCGAGCTGAATGACCCGATCGATCAGAGAGAACGCTTCAAGGCTCAGGAAGAACTGCTGGCACAGGGTGATGAAGAAGCTAATCGCACAGATGAAGATTTCCTCAATGCACTGGAAATCGGTATGCCTCCTACAGGCGGAATCGGATATGGAATTGATAGGTTAGTCATGCTTCTGACTGACAGCCCTGCCATCCGTGATGTACTGCTC
>CACYCN010000171.1 GCA_902772895.1 uncultured Ruminococcus sp. | reverse complement strand
TCCTGAAGCCGCTTCCTGCGGCGGCGACTGCTGCACTTGCGGCGGCTGCCACTGATTTTTCCCAGATTGTACCGCACCTCCGCGGAGAGTTTTTGCCTAGACTTTAAATTCTACTAAAGTGGAAGTTGCTGTCGGTTATACATGAAGCATATCATCTCACCGATGCATTAGGAACTGTTCAAAAATAATCTGTACAATCCCGCTTGTCTTTTTCGACTCTGACCTCGTTATTAAAGCTTAGTTGCCTCGCTTTTCCGCCTTGTCATAGCCAAAAAATCCCACGCCATCTTTGTACATCTTATTTCTTCACAGTCCCTTAACAACAAGGAGCCATTACCGCTTGGGCAATGGCTCCTTGTGTTGTATTTGCTAGCTAAATGCAGACTTAAAGCCTGTTTAGTGCTTTAGTCCGGATTTGTAACAGTGAGCTTCGCTGCACTTGAATTAAGTGTTTTTCCGGATGAATCCTTTACTTTGCAATAGAATTGTGCGCCATTCCATTTTTCATCCGGATTAAATGTCACCGATGCGTTGGTCTGGTTTGTCCATTTCGTCCAGGACTTCGCACCCTTTTTCTTATAATACCATTGATATTTCAAGCTGCTTCCTGTTGCCTTGACCGAAACAGTAAATGAAGTTCCCTTTGCAACAGTCTGGCTCTTTGGCTGCTGGGTAATCTTAAACTCAGGCTTTTTCACTGTCAGCTTTACAATAGATGACTTTGCAGTTTTACCTGACGAGTCTTTCACCTGACAATAGAACTGTGCTTTGTTCCATTTTTCATCGGGTTTGAATGTCTCCAAAGCATTAGTTCGTCCGTTCCACTTTTTGAACGAGCTTTGACTGGCCTTTTTATAATACCATTGATAAGAAAGACCGGTTCCTTCTGCCTTTAAAGTGAGTGTGACTTTGTCACCAAGCTTGACGGTCTTATTTTCAGGCTGAACGGTGATTTTCAAATCCTGCGTAACTTTTATCTTTACGGTATCTGACTGAACCGACTTTCCCTTGCTGTCCTTGACAATGCAATAGAACTGGATTCCATTCCATGTCTCATTTGGCTTGACTGTTTCACTGGCCTGCGTGTGTCCGTTCCACTTTTTAAATGAGCTTTGACTGGCCTTTTTATAATACCATTGATAAGAAAGACCGATTCCTTCTGCCTTCAAAGAGAGTGTGACTTTGTCACCAAGCTTGACGGTCTTATTTTCGGGCTGTTGAGTGATCTTGATTTTGGGGGCAATAGTTACCGTTGCGATATCAGAATACAGAGATTCGCCTTTATTATCTGTAACCACACAATACACCTGTCTGCCATTCCATGACTTATCAACAACCGCTGAAGTGGACGCCTGATTGTGTCCCTTCCACTTAATCCATGCAGAGTCGTCCTTATCGATGTAATACCATTGGTAAGTCAATCCACTTCCTTTAGCGGTAATACGGAAAGTCGCGGTATCTCCCTCGTTCAGCGTGACGCTGACAGGATGCGAAATAATCATGAAATCGGATGTTTTCGGCTCTAAAATTGTAACCGTTGCGGGATTGGACGAAACAGACTTTCCTTTTTTATCTGTTACTTTACAGTACACCTGCATACCGTTCCATGTATTATTGGCCGGAGGATTGATTGTTGGCTCTGTGTATATGCGCCAAACTGACCAGTCAGAAGCATTCGACTTCTTATAATACCATTGATAGCTGAGGCCTTCTCCTGTGGCTTTTACGCTGAACGTCACCAGACGACCAGGAAGCGTTTTGATATTTTTGGGATGTTCAATAATGGCAAGTTTACTTTGATCTTTGCTATTTACGGTAACCGTGCATGTTGCCTTCTTTCCCCCGGCCGTTGCAGTGATGGTCGCGCTGCCTTTTGCCACAGCGGTAACGACTCCGTTTGATACCGTGGCAACCGATGTATTCGATGAAGTCCACGAAACGCTGTCGGTGCTGCCGCTCGGCGTCACCGTTGCGGTAAGCGTTGCGCTGTCGCCTTTCTTCAGGTTCAGGC
Source organism: uncultured Ruminococcus sp. (assembly GCA_902772895.1). Taxonomy (GTDB): domain Bacteria; phylum Bacillota; class Clostridia; order Oscillospirales; family Acutalibacteraceae; genus UBA1213. The sequence continues at coordinate 1,828 of CACYCN010000171.1, read as the reverse complement.
TTGTCTTGGAAAGGGTGATTCCGGTTGCGGGGATTTTGTCGGTTTTACCGAAGTGGACTGTGACATTTTTGCCCAGGCCGAATGAATCTGGTTTTAGTTTTTCCCACTGACTCTTAGTACCGGAATAATATATATCTTTTAAACTGTCGCAACCGGAAAATGTTGCACTTCCAATTGAAGTAACAGAATCGGGAATGGTTACGCTCGTTAAACTGCTGCAATAATCGAATGCGCCACTACCAATCGAAGTAACAGAATTCGGTATGACTATGTTCGTTAAGCTGTAACAACCACAAAATGCAAATTGTTTAATGGAAGTAACTGAATTGGAAATGTTTATGTTAGTTAAGTTGCGACAAAGATAAAATGAATAATCCCCAATCGAAGTAATTTTTCCTTGAATACTAACTTTTTTAATAGGGGATTCACTCTCATGTGGATTGTGAAACCAAGGAGCATCACAGTAGTTGCCACGATCAGTTGTTTGGTAATCATACATAGCTCCGCTGCCGTTTAATTCCAGCAAACCGTCATCATACAGCGTATAGGTAATATTATCTCCGCACTTTCCGGATTTTACTGGTATTTCCCCAACTGCTTTTTCAATAGCAGCCCATGTAGCGTAGTCACAGACTCCTGTTACAGTAATACCATGATTATACTGGAAGTTCCTCACAGCCATTTCCGTTATTCTTCCATAACTTGAATCAGCAGCTTCTCCTCCATAAGGAACATTATAAGCATATCCCAGACACATTAAACAATATTGCAGATATTTAACTTCTCTTCCACTAGAACCTACAGACAGTGCGTGACTGTAAGGAACTTTATAGGAATCTATGTCGGAAGGAAATGCAGGCTCCGAAGTCGGGCTGTCACCTTTCCAGTAACACGGATTCGGCGCTGTGTATAATTTTACTTTTACAGTTCCAACTTCAGAATCTAAATATGTGTAATGTTCTGTTCCAGGGTCAAGTACAGAGGCATACGAACGCGTTGCTGTCGATGACATGTATCCAGTTGACACTTTTTCTACCGCCATCCAGTATTCTCTATTAACAGGTGATACAACTATATAATATCCGTCATCATAATATTCGGCTAATGAGTTCCAACCATACCCCGGATGACAGCTCACCGTAGTCTCACCGCAATATTTGAATTGAGGTACAAGTTTCGTTGGCGCATTCCAGTCAATCTCGTCTCCGTTAAAAGCGCCGACAGATTTCAGATCATTGGCAAATATACCGGGATTGAAGGTCGATTCGTTTTTCAAGCCCGACTTAACAAGCAGCATCGCCAATGATGTAACGGCAGACCCGTTCTCACCCATCGTTTTGCTGCCGATCTTTATGGAGCTCCACCTGGGATCATTCTGCTTCCAGTCATAATAGTGGGTGCTTGCTGACGATTTCGCAGAGACGGTATTGCTCTTACCCATGGAAGAGGCGTTCCCGACTGATGCCGCAGTGCTCGCCGCATGCACGCTTTGCGCCGACGGAATGGCGGCAGGTTCAGATGAACTGTCCGCAAATACGGTCATGGGCAGCAATGCAAAAAGCAATGCCGATACAATCGCAATTGCTGCAATTCTGCTGTGAGTTCTGATCATTTAAATCATCCTTTCAAATATGTGAATATTTTATTTGTCGATTATCAAAACATGATTTTTGGACAAATAATTAAACTCTTGGTATATTATAGCATGTTTTTGTCACAAAATCAACACTTCATATAAATTTTTAAAATTATTGTGAAATTATGAATTTATCATAAAATCCCTTGTAAAAGTACTCAAATCATTATACAATTGTATTTGTGTAAACTG
>CACYCN010000170.1 GCA_902772895.1 uncultured Ruminococcus sp. | reverse complement strand
GATGATAACGAGATTGAAAATATTATCGAATTTATCAAGAAAAATAAAGTCGTGGAATATGATCCCGATGTGATCGATGAGATCGAACGGAATGCCCTTCCCGATAAGAAAGAGAAACCGGATGATCAGCCGGACGGCGAAATGGATCCTGTTATGGAACAGGCAATTCAATGTGTGGTGGAAGCCGGTCAGGCTTCCACTTCCCTCTTACAGCGGCGACTGCGGCTTGGTTATGCCAGAGCCGGCCGTCTGATCGATGAGATGGAACAAATGGGTATCGTCGGTCCCCATGAAGGCTCCAAACCTCGTCAGGTTCTGATGACGTATCAGCAATGGCTGGAACGTAATATGACTCAGGCTGACTGAACCTGCATGGAAAAGGATAATCCTATATCGGGAAATCAATTTTTGCTGTCTCATTTCAAATCTTGAAAATCATATATTATTGGAGGTAAAAGAAAAATGAAAAGAAACGGACAGATTAAGGTGGATTCGGAAAATCTTTTTCCGATCATCAAAAAGTGGCTCTACTCTGACAAGGATATCTTCCTCAGAGAAATCGTTGCCAATGGCTGCGACGCCATCAAAAAGTACAGAAGTCTCTGTCAGATCGGTGAAGCGGAGGATGATCAGCAGAAACCCAGAATCGATATCATTCTGGATAAGTCTGCCAACACCCTTACCGTCAGCGATAACGGTATCGGTATGACCGAAGATGAGGTGGAACGCTATATTACCCAGATTGCCTTCTCCGGCGCACAGGAATTCATCGATAAATATAAGGATCAGACTGACGCTGATGCCGGTATTATCGGTCATTTTGGTCTGGGCTTCTATTCTGCCTATATGGTATCCGATATGGTCGAAATCGAAACCCTTTCTTATCAGAAAGACGCTTCCCCTGTTCATTGGGAAAGTGATGGCAGTCATACTTATGAAATTGCTGACGGTAACCGTACCGAAAAAGGTACCAGTATTATTATGCATATCTCTGAGGACGGTAAGGAGTTCCTGAGTGAATTCAAACTCCGGGAAGTTCTGCGGAAATATTGTCATTTCATGCCTTATGAGATCTTTTTTACCGTCATCCCTGAAAAAAAGGACGATACATCTGAAACAACAGACGATACTGCCGCAAAGGAACCTAAAGAACCTAAGGAAGAAAAACCCATTAATAATACCACTCCCCTCTGGCTCAAAGCACCGAAGGATTGTACAACGGAAGAATATGAAAATTTCTATCGTGAGACCTTCACGGATATGAATCTTCCTCTGTTCTGGATCCATCTGAATGTGGATTATCCTTTCCGTCTCAAAGGTATTCTCTATTTCCCCAAACAGACGGATAAACTGCAGGTGATGCCCGGTGAAATCAAACTCTTCGCCAATCAGGTATATATTGCCGATAATATCAAGGAAGTGGTTCCGGAATTCCTCATGCTCCTCAAGGGTGTGATTGACTGTCCTGATCTGCCGCTGAACGTGTCCCGTTCCTTCCTTCAGAATGATGGTGAGGTTGCTAAAATTTCCCGTCATATCACTAAAAAGGTCGGTGATAAACTTACCTCTGTCTTCAAGAACGAGCGTAAGGACTATGAAAGCTACTGGGATGATATCTCTCCCTTTATCAAGTTCGGCTGCATTAAAGATGAGAAATTCTATGACAGAGTCAAGGATATCATTCTTTATAAGAGTATCAACGGTGATTTCAAGACCTTCTCCGAACTGCCTAAACAGGATAATAAAGTTTACTATGCTTCCAGTACGGATGTTCAGGCTCAATATATCAAGATGTTCAAAGATAATGATCTGGATGCCATTATCCTGGAACATAATATCGATACCCATTTTGTCGGTTTCCTGGAATATAAGGAACCTGAAACCAAGTTTGTCCGTATTGACTCCGAAATCGGTGAGGCTCTGAAATCCGGTGAAGATGAAAAATCCTCTATTGATGCTGAACAGGTGATCTCCTATTTCAAGGATGCTCTCGGCATGGATAAACTTACGATTACCGCTGAACATCTCCCGAAAATCAAGACACCTGCCGTTCTTACAATCAATGAATATGAACGTCGCATGAATGATATCAATAAAATTTACGGCAATATGTTCGGTCAGGTCAATCAGGCTTCTGAGTCTCTCATGATCAATACCGCCAGCCCCATTATCGAAAATCTGCCGGAATTTGAAGAAGAGGAACGCCGTCTCCTTTGCCGCCATATCTTTGACCTTGCCGTCATGAGCCAGCGCCGTCTTACTGCCGCTGAAATGGAAGGCTTCATGGAAAGAAGCGTTCAGGTTATGGAACTTCTCTGAACCGTTAGCTGATGGTGTTCCCTTTGGAAGAACCCCTTTATGCGCTCCGGTAAACATTATCGCAAAATTATCGGGAGCGGCAGCTTGCCGCTCCCTTACAAACCTTTCCTCATTAATCGGCTTTTGGGAAGGATCATTCATAGAAAAAGAGGTGAAACCAATGATGTTTCGTATCGGACACGGTTATGATGTCCATCGGTTTGCCGATGACAGAAAACTGATTTTAGGCGGCGTAACGATTCCCTATGAAAAAGGCTTACTCGGTCATTCGGACGCCGATGTGCTGGTTCATGCCATTATGGATTCTCTGTTAGGGGCGGCAGCACTCGGCGATATCGGTACCCATTTTCCGGACAACGATCCGCAATATGAAGGTGCTGACAGTATCGGTCTGCTCCGGAATGTCTGCGAACTGCTGCATCAAAATAACTACGAAATTGCCAATATCGACGCCACGGTTATCGCTCAGCAGCCAAGACTGAAACCCTATATCGAAGTCATGCGGCAGATCATCGCTCATGCGATGCAGCTCGATTTCGACTGCGTCAGCATTAAGGCGACTACCGAAGAAAAGTTAGGCTTTACCGGTCGTCTGGAAGGAATCTCCGCTCACTGTGTGTCTTTGATCTACCGGAAAAATCCAACGGAGGTGTAACTATGAATAAGGGATATCGTATTATGTTCATCTGTGTGACTGCCTTTTCATGGCTGGTACCGATTATCAGTCTGATCATCCTGGCAATCATGTGGAATGCTCTGCCGGAACCATTGGGGGTACATTTTGATTCATCCGGTCAATTCGATGTCATTTCCAGTAAATGGTACAGTCTGTATCCCTATATCATCAGCTTCGGTACACTCATCCTGTTCAGTTTCTTTGCCTTTCTCGTAAAAAAAATTCGCGTCAGTAAGAAAATGACGGAACATAACCAGAATAATTGTAAAATTGTTGTCTGTTCCTTTTTGCTTGCTCACATGGCAGGCTATTCGATCTTCTACGGCGCATACTGGCCGTACTGCGTGATGTCGCAGAGGCCCCTGAATACTCTTGTCCCCAAAATTGCGGTTATCGCTCTGTTCCTGTGTTTCATTGCGATGGTCGTCCTTCTGATCGTCATTTTTCAAAAAGACAAAAAACTCCGCAAACAACGGGAATTACTTGCCCGGTAATTGAATACATAAAAAACTCCTGACCGAAGTCAGGAGTTTTTTCTCTGTTATTGTACCATGAGTGGATTGGCTCCGGTAACACTTTGATAAGGCTTGCGGATCAATCAGCCAATGAGAACGGCAAGACGAGTGCCAATTTCTTTCAGGAAGGTTTCGGTATCAACCTTTGTTTTGTTCTCTAACTTAGAGAGCGCCGCCAGATCACCGGTCATCACACCGTCTTCAATGGTCTGGATGGTGGCCTTTTCCAGATTGTCGGCAAAGACTTCCAATCCGGCATTGCCGTCTAACTGACCACGCTTTCTCAGGGCGCCTGTCCATGCAAACACCGTAGCAACGGGATTTGTCGAGGTTTTCTCGCCTTTGAGGTGCTTGTAGTAGTGACGCTGAACCGTTCCGTGAGCGGCTTCGTATTCATAGATG
>CACYCN010000169.1 GCA_902772895.1 uncultured Ruminococcus sp. | reverse complement strand
GTCTATTGCGTTGTCAAGAACAGCAGCGGAAGCACTCTGAATTCCAATATTGCGAAGATCACGCTTTCCGATGATCTCGCTATCACACAGCAGCCATCCAATGTGACCACACAGGCAGGACAGAATGTTACATTCACGGTTAAGGCAAAGGGCGTTGGCCTGAAATACCAGTGGTATTATAAGAAGTCGGGTGCGTCCAACTGGAGCAACTGGGGAGCAAGAACAACCGCCTCTACCACCGCGACTTCCAATTCCACATGGCAGGGAATGCAGGTGCGCTGCATTGTCACCGATTCCGCCGGAAACAAAATCACTTCCAATCCCGCTACCATTACGATCAAGTAAAAATTCATAAGACGTTATTGTGCAATTGAGCAATCATTGAATAGTTTTTCTGTCGCCCGGTGCGGAACTCACAATTGAGTAAATCGTATCGGGCGATAATAGAAAGGAGTTCATTATGAAATTCAGGAAATTGCTGGCAGGCTGCCTTGTAGCTGCGTTGTTCCTTTCGCTGAACGCAGAAGCTTTTGCCGCATCGGTGTCGGATTCCGATGCGTCCGGACAAGTAGTCGTATCGAGTATGACTGAGCCGAAAAAGGATAGCGATCTCTTTGACAAAACAACGCCTTCAAAAGAGGCCGAATCCCAGTCGGAGTCCTTTTCCGATCTGAACAAACTATCAAATAAAACAAAATCTATCTCAAAGCGTGAAGCGAGTGCGGCGTTAAATTTATCCGATGCCGATTTTACGATTAACCAAAACGGAGTGCTGACTAAGTATACTGGTAACGGAGGAAATGTGACGATTCCAGACTCTGTTACTAGCATTGGTACAATAGCTTTTAGAAATTGCAGTAACGTTACGAGCGTTACGATTCCAGATTCCGTCACCAGTATCGGAAATTCAGCTTTCAGCGGATGCTGGAAAATGAAAAGTGTGACGATACCAAACTCTGTAAAAACAATTGGTTATGGTGCATTTTTCGGCTGTTCAAGCCTGACAAGTATCAGAATACCCAGTTCCGTCACAGAGATTGATTATTTCTATTTGAATGAATTGGGATTGAGTGCTTTTGGCGGATGTTCGAATCTGAAGGAAATCATTGTGGACAGTGGTAATGAAAAATACTCAGATATCAATGGTGTTCTCTATAATAAATCGCAAACTTGTCTTTTTTGCTGCCCCGGTGGGAAAGAAGGATCCTTTACAATCCCTAGCAATACCGAAAGAATATTTTATGATGCTTTTATCTACTGCGATTGGCTGACAAGCGTGACGATTCCTGATTCCGTTACCCGCATAGATAAAACTGCTTTTATTCACTGTCGAAATCTGAAAAGCGTTGTGATCTCCAATTCTGTTACGTTGTTACCGTTTGGAGTTTTTATGGACTGCCCGGAATTATCAAGCGTAAGACTACCAAATTCTCTCACAGAAATACAAAATTCTGTTTTCAGTGGTTGCACTAGTTTAACAAATGTCACATTACCAAATTCTCTTAAATATATAGGTGAAAGCGCTTTCAAGGATTGCGCGAGTTTGACAAGTGTGGTAATTCCTGATTCGGTTGTTGGGACAAATGGGTTCGCTTTCTGGGGCTGTACAAACCTGAAAAATGTGAAGCTTTCTGAATCTTTAACATGTATTGCTAATGGAATTTTTTGTGAATGTCCCAGTCTGACGAATGTAATTATTCCCAATTCCGTTACAGAAATAGTATCCTATGCGTTCGCTGGCTGTGAGAGTCTGACGAGTATAACGATTCCCGGTTCTGTTACCAGCATCGGAGAGGCTGTTTTTGAACGCTGTACCAGTTTGACGGGTATTCATGTTGACAGCAGTAATGGTAATTATACAGACAAAAACGGAGTGCTATATAATAAGGACATAACAGAACTGATATGCTGTCCTGCCGGAACAAAAGGTGCATATACGCTTCCGTCCACCGTTACGAGCATTAAAAATTTGGCTTTTAGCGGTTGTATGAGTCTGACAGATATCCATGTCAATCTTCAAAATACACAGTTTTCCGAAAATAACGGAGTGCTGGTAAACAAAGAGGGTACGGAACTGATATGTTATCCCAGTGGACGAAAAGGCGCATATACAATTCCCAGCACGATTACCGGTATTGCGAGCATGGCTTTTTACGGATGTAAGAATCTGACGGGAGTGACGATACCAGACTCTGTTACAATGATAAATAACTGGGCTTTTCGCAATTGTACTGGTCTGACGCAAGTAACTTTTCAAAAGTCCGTTATGAAGATAGGGTCTGAGTCGTTTTCTGATTGTACAAAACTGAAAATGGTGATTATCCCCAATCCTGACACTTCTGTTGGATATTATGCTTTTGAAAACAGCGGCGTTTCTGATATTTATTATGGAGGTTCCAAGGAACAATGGAATCAGAAAAGAAATGATGATGCTTTCCGGCCGGACAAAACGGGTGTAACCATTCATTACGATACCGTTCCTAAAGCATTAAAAATCACTTCACACCCTGCAAACGTCACGGTAAAGGAAAACGACAGTGTAACATTTTCCATTAAGGCGCAGGGCGATGCTTTGACCTATCAGTGGTATTACAAAAAAGTTGGTCAGACTGCATGGAACAAGTGGGGAGCTAGAACCACTGCGACGACAACAGCAACGGCAAACGCTTCATGGAACGGTATGCAGGTCTATTGTAAGGCGACAGATCAGTATGGTTTTACAGCTGATTCCAATACTTCCACTATTACGGTCAAGCTTAACTTGAAGATAACTATACAGCCTGTCAGCCAGACAGTTAAGCTCGGAAATTCTCTAATCCTGTCTATTAAAGCACAGGGCAATGAAATGACCTATCAGTGGTACTATAAAAAATCTGGGCAGGCTTCCTTCAATGTATGGAACGGACGTACTCACGCATCTGAAACCGTCACGCCTAACGAAACATGGAACGGGATACAGCTCTATTGTATCGTAAAGGATGGAGCGGGAAATAAGGTTCAATCAAATACCATAAAGATTACTGTCACAAAGGATTTGAAGATTATCACGCAGCCCACAAATAAGACTATCAAGCAAGGTAACAGTGTGACGCTCTCACTTAAAGCTGATGGGACAGGATTATCTTATCAATGGTATTACAAGAAAGCAGGACAGAGTTCCTTCAGCATATGGAACGGACGTACTCACGCCAGCGAAACCGCCACGCCCAATGCCACATGGAATGGAATTCAGCTCTACTGTATTGTAAAAGATTCCTCCGGCAAAAAGATTCAGTCCAATACTGTCAAGGTGTTGTTTTCTGACGTGATAACTATCGTGACTCAACCCCAGAATGTAAGTGTACAGACAGGAGATAATGTCACTTTCAAATGTGCCGCAGAAGGTGTCGGACTAACCTATCAGTGGTACTACAAGAAAGCCGGCGCAACGTCATGGAGCAAGTGGGGAACAAGAACAACCGCTTCCACCACCGCCACGTCAAACGCCTCGTGGGACGGTATGAAAGTATACTGCAAAGTGACCAATGCAGGAAATAGCAGCGTCAATTCGGATTCTGCCACCATTACCATTATCAAAAATCCGGTTATTACAGAGCAACCGAAGGATATTGTTACGGATTTTAACGGTAAAGTTGAATTCTCCGTAAAGGCAAAGGGAGACGGTCTTAAATACCAATGGTATTATAAAAAATACGGAGATAAAAACTGGTCTCTCTGGAAGGGACATACGACAGCTACCACATCATCCGTCGCAAATGAAACATGGCATGAAATGCAGGTTTACTGTAAGATCACCAATGCAAACGGTTACTCCACCAACTCAAATACAGTGACAGTCAGTCTCTATAAAATGTATAATGCAGACGCATCACCCGGAACAACATGGACTTTTAACGAATATAAAGAAGATTCTGCGGTAAGCTGTCAATGGTATTATAAGAAAAAAGGCGATACCGAATGGAAAAAATGGAGCGGGCAAAATACTACTTCCATTACCTTCCAAGTGGACGAATCCCAAAACGGAATGCTGCTTCATTGCGTTATGCTTGATGCTGACGGTGTGGATTTAAATCAGGATGCATGGTCTTATAAGAGAATTGTCTTTGTTGATTGAGTTAGTTATTCAATGATATTATTAACACAAGGAGCGAATGAAAATGAAAGAACAAACCCTGCGGAGGCTTCATGTCAAGATCACGGCGTTTCTGCTGGTCTTTGCGATGGCGTGTACTGCAATAGCGAGTCTGCCGGTGGAGGTATTTGCGGCTGATCCTACCAGCGGACAGTGTGGAAGTGATTTAACTTGGAACTTTAACGGAAGCTCTGGAACACTTACCATCAGTGGTAGCGGTGATATGTGGGATTTTAATTATATTTCAGTTGATCCATACACTGAAACACCATGGAAAAAGTATCAAGGCAAAATAAAGTCAATAGAATTTAATGGTAATATCACTTCCATTGGAAATCGAGCATTTCAGTTTTGCGATGTATTAACAAGTGTCACTATACCTAATACTGTTACCAAGATTGGTCAGGCTGCTTTTTGTGAAAGTAATAAACTAGCATCTGTTAAAATTCCTGATTCGGTTATTACAATTGGTAGCGGTGTTTTTTGGAGTTGTTCAGGATTGTCAAACGTGACGATAGGCAATTCTCTCACAGCGATAAGTGATAATTCATTTTGGGATTGCGGAAACCTTACTAGTATTACTCTGCCAGATTCTGTTATTTCAATTGGAGAATATGCCTTTTACAATTGTGCTAATCTTTCAAGCATAACAATATCAAATTCTGTAACTTCGATTGGGAATTGTGCATTTGCAGGTTGCAATAGTTTAGGAAGCATAGTTATACCTAATTCAGTGACTACAATTGGAAATACCATATTTAATGAAACAATGATCTACGATATCTATTATGAGGGTTCGGAAGATAATTGGAAGAAGATTAACTTTGGTTCTCATTATGATTTAGATATGGCCACCATCCACTACAACTGCAATATCGACCTGATAGGCACAGACATCACCCTGCGCCTTCTCGACGCCGCAACGGGGGAGGACATAACGGGGCTCATCGGCAATGTCACATATAAGCCCAAGAACAGCGCTTCCATGGCGTTGCTGTCCCCGGAGGATTGTCCGTCTGAGGGCGTATGGCAGATTCCGGGCGAATATTATCCCCTTGACACCCTCATGATCGGCGTGCACGATCTGACCACCAACCCCGAAACCGGTGCTTCCTATCACAAATACGGCGGTCTGATCACGCTCAATGATGTGAACGCCGAGATCAATGATGGAGTGCTGACGGTCATTGCGTCGGACAGCAGCGCGTATGCAGTGAAAACAAGCATATCGGATATTGAGATAATCAGCGGAGACGTCAATCTGAAAGTAGGAGAAAGTACACAACTCTATGCCCTTCCAACTCCATATACCTATTTCAATCAGGAGTGTACATGGAGCAGCAGTGATGGCGAAATAGCGGAAGTGCAGCAAGACGGCACTGTAATCGCTCACCAAACCGGCAGCGCAACCATTACAGCCGAAAGCTGCGGTCGTTCCGACAATGTGACTGTGACCGTTTATTCTGCGGATTTTAATGCCGCGACTAAATTTATTAAAGATGAAGATACATTTAAGTTTCCTAATAAAGGATGGGCTTTTAGTTCAAATTATTATATAAGTCGGCGGTATTTTGATTTGTTGACAAGAGGATTGAACCCGGCAAATAAACAATACTTAAATAGGTTTAGAGAAAAAGAGTTTACTGGCTCGTGTTATGGAATGTCTGCAGTTTCTATATTAAATAAATATAACAGACTGCCTGACCTATCGTTATATGACGCCGATACGATCCATTCTCTTCCCACTCCTGTAATGTCAACTTTATTTGGAGGAGAAGTTGAATCGCTAATCAATTACTATCAACTTATGCAGCTTTTTCCGTCAGTTGAAGGAGAAGTATTCGAATACAGTTCTTCATTTGATGATCTAAATAGGAATTGTGATAATGACAAACTTACCGAATTGACAGGTAGCATAACCAAACAACTTCGTAAGGCTGGAATAAACGCTGAATATTCGAACAAGTATTCAATTTTAAATTTTTCTTGGTATACATTAAATCTATCGTATAATGAAAACGGACAAACTCACAATATCCCAGATCAAAAACTTAATGAACTTAATTCGGTTCTAGGCGATAAAAGAATAAAAGATCTTAAGAATTTACAAAAAATACAGTTATCATTCTCAGAATACAATTCTATATTATCATTAGATTTGAGTAATTTTGTAGAGGGTTCTTACCATGCAGTTGTGATTACTGGTATGAATCCAATTGGAAATAATAGATATAATCTAAAAATATATGACCCGAATAGCTTATTTGTAAAAATTATAGGTTTGAAATTAGATCTCAATGATCATTCTGTTTGTTTGAATGGCTACGGTAAATTGACAAAAAATTATGAGGATTCGAGCATTGAAATAACGGGCATCGTCGATGATATTGACATTATTGAAATCATCAGTCTAAAAAATGGACTACAGTATTCTGGCATCCGCAGCATTGCTCCGAATTTCCTCAAAGCTAATGCTGCCGATCTTCCCGCCTCCTACATCGACACATCATGTGCAGATTTCACCCTGTCGGACGGCACGAATACCTATTCCAGCCGTGATTCCCAAAGCCCGGTTTACTGGTCAAGGGGCGAATTTAATGAGGGTCATTCACGAAAATACAAGATCGAACTTGACAAGTACATCATCGCCCCTTTGAATACTTCAAGCGCAGACAGTACACACGATTTCACCGTGTATGCGGGCGGCTATTACGGACGCATGAAGGCGAAGGGTCTGAAAAGCTACACCGTCACCAAGAACGGACAGTTCTCCCTTGACGCAAAAGGCGATTACCAGCTGACCATAGCCAATGACAATGCGCCTTCCGGCAAATGGGATACTCTCAAATTGTCCGGCAGCATGAATGCGGCGGTTATCGTCGATGTAACGGCGGAGGGATTTGTGATCTCCGGCGATATTGCCAACGCAAAGATCATCTGCGAAGGCAAGGACATGGCTTCGCGCAACCTGACTTATACCCTCGCGGCGAACAAGGCACTTGTCACAGCGAAATATGGAGAAATCGCCGTACTGACCGACAAGAACAACGACGGCACATTTGAAACCAACGAGTCAGTGCAGGGCGGCGTTGCCGTAACGTATCTTGAATTGCAGGAAAGAGCGTTTGAACTGCAAACAGGTGAAACCGCCAAGATGAACCCTGTCATCACTCCTTCCAACGCCGCCAACAAGAAGGTGTATTACACCAGCAACGACACAAGCGTTGCCACCGTTGCCGCCGACGGCACCGTGACCGCAATTGGCACCGGCAGAACCACCGTGACCGCCAAGACCGACGACGGCGGCTGGACGGCTTCCTGTGAAGTGGTTGTTCCTCTGACGACGCAGTCGGTTCAACTCAGCGCTTCCGCAAAGACGCTGAACGTTGGCGAGAGCTTTGCTCTCACCGCAACGGTTACCCCTGCCAACTCAACCGATTACATTGAATGGTCGGTGGAAGAGGAAAACCAGAACGAAGATGAAGATGAGCGCGAAAGCATCATCAATATCGACTCAGACGGAAACGTGTTGGCGTGCAATCCCGGCAAGGCAACCGTTACCGCGAAAGTCGGGGAAAAAACGGCTTCCTGTACCGTCACGGTCAAAGCGCCCGTCACAGGCATCGAGCTGCTCTGTGACAAGCTCACAATGGCGCGGGGCATGACGCAGACCATGAACTATCTCGTCTTCCCGGCGAACACCACCGATACATCGGCAGTTGCATGGACCTCTTCCGATGAGAATGTCGTGAAGGTGACGGACGACAGATTCACCGCCGTATCGCCCGGAACGGCGACAGTCACCGCTTCCAAGGGCGGATTCAGCGCCAAATGTGTTGTCACCGTCGTCGTAACACAGGAAGCGCTGGAAATCACCGGAGAATACGCGGTCGTAGGCATTGGTAAAACCCTCACCCTGAATGCGGCGTATGTTCCCGCAGATGCGACCAAACCCTTGAAGCTCAGCGGATGGCACAGCAGTGACGAGAGCGTTGCCACAGTGGACTCGAACGGCAAGGTGACGGGCATATCCGCCGGTACGGCAATCATTTCTACCTCATCACAGGACAAGATCAACAAAGCGGAATATACAATCACAGTTGCGTCGCTGTCCCTCCAGAATAACGCGCGCACAATCGCCACAGGCGATACAAAGGAACTGGCTGTCACCGTCAAGCCTTCCACACTGACAATGGAATATGCCAGCAGTGACCAGTCCGTTGTCACTGTAGACGGCAGCGGAAAAATAAAAGGGATCAAAGCGGGAAAAGCGACAGTTACTGCCAAGATAAAAGACAGCAGTGTGACCGCTAAATGCGATGTGACGGTATTTGATCTGAAAATCACCACACAGCCTACCGATCAGACCATCAAGCTCGGCGATTCCCTCACCCTTTCCCTGAAAGCGGAGGGCAACGGGCTCACATATCAATGGTATTTCAAGAAAAAGGATCAAACATCCTTCAGCGCGTGGAGCGGACGCACGCACATTTCCGAAACCTGTACACCGAACGCCACATGGGACGGGATTCAGCTCTATTGCGTCGTAAAGAACAGCGCCGGAAAGTCGGTGCAGTCCGATACAATAACGATTACGGTAAAACAGAATTTTGCCATCACCACGCAGCCCACAAACAAGACCATCAAGCAGGGCGATTCCGTTACCCTCTCGCTAAAAGCCGAAGGTTCGGGACTTACCTACCAGTGGTATTACAAAAAAGCCGGACAGACTTCATTCAGCGCATGGAATGGACGCACGCATGCTTCCGAAACAGCCACGCCAAATGCCACATGGAACGGAATCCAGCTTTATTGCAAGGTCAAGGATTCAACAGGCAAAACAATTGACTCCAACACGGTCAAGGTGCTG
>CACYCN010000168.1 GCA_902772895.1 uncultured Ruminococcus sp. | reverse complement strand
CGTGCCGATCCCGGATCCGAAAATCGCCAGAACCAATCAGCGTATTGTATTGACGGGTGATATTCCCAGTCCGCTGAATGCTCCGAGCGGCTGTCCTTTCCGGACACGCTGCAAGTATGCCACAGAAAAATGCGGCGAATCGATGCCGGAATTCAAAGAGGTTTCCAAAGGACATTTCGTTGCCTGCCATCGTCTGGCGGAAATTAACTGACGATGGGCAAACTACCGGAAATAGTTGGTGATGCCGATGATTCCGGACATAATCGGGTTCCTGATGGCCGGAGCGCCATGTGAGAAATATTATTTAACAGAAAGGATTGTAGCAGAAATGAAATTCAAGAAAGTGTGCGCCGCATTGTTATGTGGTGCGATGATCTTCAGTCTGGCGGCCTGCGGAGGTACCGACAGCAGCAAGTCTTCTGATGAAAGTAAAAAATCAGCGGATACTTCCTCTTCAGAAGGCGGAGCGAAAGAACTCTCGGTTTGTATTGCCAGTGAGCCGGATACGATTGACCCGGCACTGAACTCAGCGGTTGACGGTGCAACTTTGCTGATTCACCTCTTCTCCGGTCTCGCAAAATGGGAAAAGACCTCTGAAGGTAAGTATGAGATCGTTCCGGATGCCGCTACAGAACTGGTGGAAGGTGTCGAAAATAAGGACGGTACGGTAACTTATACCTATACCCTTCGTGACGGTATGAAATGGTCCGACGGTAAGGATGTTACGGCAAATGACTTTGCCTTTGCCTGGCAGCGCGCCGCTTCTACCGCACTGGCTGCTGACTATGGCTATATGTTCGAAGTGATTGACGGTTATGATAAAATCTGGGAAACCAACGATAAAGAGGAATACGTCAATAAAGATGCGGAACTGAATGTCAAGGCTGTGGACGAGAAAACTCTCGAAGTCACATTGACCAATAAGGTCAGCTACTGGAATGAACTGCTTGCTTTCCCGACCTATTTCCCGGTCCGTGAAGACGTTGTCAGCAATGAATCCTGGGCAACGGATCCCAAAAGCTATGTCTGTAACGGTGCGTATACCCTTACCGGCTGGGATCATAACAGTGTGATTACTCTCACTAAGAATGCCAATTATCTGGATGCCGATAAAATTACCATGGATACCCTGAAGTTCTATCTCTCCGATGATGAAAATAATATGCTGGCTAACTTCAAGAAGGGTGACTGGAAACTGATCGATGGCGTTCCTACCAATGAAATCGCTAAGCTCAAGACCGATTATCCGGATGAGTTCTTCGTGGAAGGTCAGATCGGTACCTATTATGTCTGCTGGAATATTAACAAGAACCTTCTCCCGGCTGACTCCAAGCTCCAGGGGATTGAAGCGGAAAAGGCTCAGGCTGAGATCCGTAATGCCATCTCTCTGCTCCTTGACCGTAACTACATCGTGAATGACGTGGCTCAGGGCGGACAGATTCCGGCTTCTTCCTTCGTTGCAATGGGTCTGACAGAGCCTGACGGTTCCCAGTTCTACCAGAATACCGGTGTCAGCAAAGATTTTGACGGTTACTTCGATCCTTCTGCTGATGCGCTTCAGTCAAACTATGATAAGGCTATCGAAACGCTGAAGAAGTATTACAAATATGACGAAAGCACTAAGAAATTTACCGATTTCCCGAGCATCAC
This sequence comes from uncultured Ruminococcus sp., assembly GCA_902772895.1. Classification (GTDB taxonomy): domain Bacteria; phylum Bacillota; class Clostridia; order Oscillospirales; family Acutalibacteraceae; genus UBA1213. The sequence continues at coordinate 1,140 of CACYCN010000168.1, read as the reverse complement.
TTATCTCTATAACACCAACGAAGGTCATAAGGCCATCGGTGAATATATCCAGAATGCGTTATCCGTTGTCGGTATTACCATGAACATGGATAACCAGGAGTGGAGTACCTTCCTGAATACCCGTAAGCAGGGCGATTATACGGTAGCACGTAACGGTTGGCTTGCTGACTATAACGATCCGATCAGCTTCCTCGATATGTGGACCACTGCATCCGGTAATAACGATATTCAGTTCGGTAAGGGTGACCATGCTTCCGTTAAGGGCTATAGCCTTGACCTTTCTGCTTACGGTATTGACGTAAAAGTAACAGACGGTACCTGGGCTGAGACATATGATGTTCTGATTGATCAGATCAAGTCCTGCACCGATTCCGAAAAGCGCTACAAGATGATGCATCTGGCAGAAGATATGCTGATGGATACCGGCTGTATTACCCCGATCTATTTCTACACCGATCTCTATATGCTCAGCAAAGACGTTAAGGGCTTCTTCTCTAACCCCCTGGGCTATAAGTACTTCATGTACTGCACCATGGGATGATCTCAAGAGTGATTTCCTGATCCTGTCAACAAAATTAACGCCGCCGGCAATTGATTTGCCGACGGCGTTTTACATGTGCCGTTTCTTAACTGACGATCAGTTCCAGAAACTTTGTGCAGACCGAACCGCTGCTGTCCTTGATATTCACACGGATAATATAGTCCCCGGCGGTATCGGGAGTGAGGGTAACGATGGCATTGTTGCCGTAGGATTGGGCAGTTGTGAATGAATTGACGTTACTTTTCCGATAACATACTTCATAAAGATAACTTCCGGTACCTCCTTCTGCACGGCAGGTGACTCTGACGGATTGTCCTACCGTTATTTTACTTGCAGAAAGTCTGGAAGTATTGGTGAGTTCATTCGTCCGGACTGTGACAGTAAAGTTCTTTCTGACAATCGTCTTTGAAGCGTCTCTGACTTTCACCAGAATATCATAATTGACTGCCAGATTCGGTTGAACGGTAACCTTAGTGTTGGTATCATAGTTCTGGACACAGGTATATTTACTGGAACCGGATTTCTTATAGTAAACCGCAAACTGATAGGGCTTTGTGCCGCCTGTGGCACTGCAATTGACGGTGACGGATTCACCAAGT
>CACYCN010000167.1 GCA_902772895.1 uncultured Ruminococcus sp. | reverse complement strand
TAACAAACGGTTCATTGTGTCTTTGCAAAACAGTCACTGGTGCGCAGGCTCTGCGCCCTTTTTTCACTTGAAAAAAGGGTTTCCCCCAAGAAAAAGTCGGACAAAATTGATTTCCATGAGGAATAGCGTCCCAACCTTGAATATTCCGACATTATATGATATGATAGGGGATAATTACTGAAACATATCCGAGGTGTCAAGTCATGTCTGATATTATGGATTTTTCTCCTTTGTGGGGAGAATGGCATATCAAAGAACAATTGGGCAGAGGAACATACGGCTCTGTCTATAAAGCAGAAAAGAACGATTACGGAAACACATATCTTGCTGCGATCAAACATCTTTCGATTCCGTCAGAAGGGATGAATGCAGAAACGCTTCTGGCAGACGGGCTGATTCCCAACAAAAACAGTATCAAGGCGTTCTATGATAATCTGAGAAATCAGATGATTAACGAAATCAATATGTGTTATGCCCTCAAAGGCAACACCAATATCGTTTCGTATGAAGATCACTGTATCGTTCCGAAAAAGAACGGTCTGGGATATGATATTTTCATCCGTATGGAGTATCTCACCTCACTGCCCAAATATATGCTGGAACATCAGTTCCGGGAAACGGAAATCATCCGGTTAGGCAAAGCAATCTGTGAGGCATTGAGTGTACTGGAATCACATCATATTCTTCATCGTGATATCAAACCGGCCAATATCTTTGTCAATTCCATGGGCGTATTTAAACTGGGTGATTTCGGGGAATCGAAAGTATTATCGGCTTCCTCTGCCGGAATGACGGTCAGAGGCACCTATGGATATATGTCTCCGGAAATATCAAAAGGCGCTCATGCCGACATCACTTCCGACCTGTACTCACTGGGTATTGTACTCTATCGTCTGCTCAATCATAATCTGGCACCGTTTATGACCAACGATCTCAATACTACCACAGCTCAGACCATAGAAAACGCCAATCTTCGCCGCTTTCAGGGAGATCCGCTCCCGCTGCCGATGTATCATTCCAACCGTGGACTGACCAGTATTATCATGAAAGCGTGTGAGTATGATCCGAAAGACAGATGGCAGTCACCGCTGGAAATGAAAAAGGCTCTGGAAGCGCTGGAAAACCATTCGGAGGCTTCTTTGCAGCAGATAATCAGAAAGTACTACTATCGTCAGTCCGCCGATCACTCCGGAAACGGGACGGTCCCACCGGACGATACTGTCCATACCATCCATTCCGCTTCATCTGCGGGCACCCCATCCCCCGGTACAGCCAATCAGAAACCCAACGGTACCCAACCGCCTAAGAAAAAAAAGAAATCTCCTGTTCCTGTGATAATCATCCTGAGTCTTGCAACCGTAGCGATGATTGTATTGGTGATCGTGATATTCTCCGGAAATCTGAGCAATCTCATAAACAGGGATCATGTCCAGTTATTCGTCACCACCAGTGAGGAACGCTCCGGCGAAGTAACTTCTATTGCCGGTGACTCTCCCACTTCCTCTTCCCATACCGAAAACTCTGCCGCTGACAAAACGGGAACTTCCTCTTCCAAAACAGAAAGTTCTTCCCGTCAGTCAAGCGCCGCTTCTTCCTCATCAGCAAGTTCCTCTTCCCATGAATCAAGCGCTGCTTCTTCTAAAACAGAAAGCGCTTCCTCCCGTGAGTCAGGTTCCTCTTCCCGTGAACCCGATAGTGCTTCTTCCCGGACAGAAAGTTCTGCCACTCGTGAAATCAGCAGTGCTTCTTCCCGGACAGAGAGTTCTGTCGGAAGTGAATCCAGACCCGCTTATACGCCAAGAGAAGAATCCTCTACCGTTAAGACCTCTTCCGCCGCTGAATCCTCTGTTCCGAAGGCTTCCTCACAGCCGTCTTCGGCAGTTGAATCTTCTATCGAAGAGTCATCGGCGTACGTTCTCACCAAATCCGATTATTTCTATTTTGACAACAGCCAAACCAAATGGAAAAATGTCTACGCCTGCTGGTGGAATGATGCCTATAGTCTTATTACCAACCCTTTCACCGGTGAGCCCTATCCTGCCAACAATCCTGACGGTACTCAGGATCTCAGCAGCACATGGCCCGGCGTTCAGATGGAAAGAATCGGCAATTCCGATATCTATCGCTGCATTATGCCTCTTGGCGCCTCCTATGTCATCTTCAATTCCGGCGTATCGGACAAGGAAATCCATTCAGGTACCATTGGTTATCAGACCACTGATCTATCCTTGGGCTGGGAGAATGCCGGAAGTGTTTACCGCATCGATACTTCTGTGGAAGCAAAAGCCGGTCGCGGCGTAGAAAAAACCAAATATACATATCAGGAAGGCAACTGGTACACTTACACCGGATAATGACGATTTCCTATCATGACCCATCATTGAGAAAACCAATTATCTCTGCACTTATCAAGACAGGTATGCACTCCTTCGGGAACGCATACCTGTTATTTTTTGGCACGTTTGTGATATTTTGTTATTTGTTATGATTTGTATTATTTGTTTTTTTTATTTTCTTTTGCATTGGATTGCGGAAATGAATAAACTGTTCGGCTGCCGCACAGACTATCTTTGTACCAATCAAAAGGAGGCATACAAATGACAAGTAAAGAATTGCTTTATGTAGAAGACGCCCTCGGTCATGAACAGTATTTTCAGACCAAATGCTGTGAAACCATCGCCCAGCTCCAGGATCAGGAACTGAAAGGCTTCGTTCAGCAGCTTTCACAAGCCCATCAGACAATCTTCCAGAACTTTTACGGACTGCTTTAAGGAGGAACTCCCATGAACGACAGAGATTTAATGGAAAATATGCTGCTGCTGGAAAAAGGTGTCTGTGATCTGATGATGCACGGTGCCATTGAAGCGTCTACCCCGGACGTTCATCAGACTTTTTCCGGCTCCCTGAACTCATCCCTGCATATGCAATCCCAGATCTATAACCAGATGCAGACAAGAGGCTGGTATACCCCTGACTCCGCTGAACAACAAAAACGGAATTCCGTTAAAATGAAATTCAGCCAGAACGCTAACTAACCATACCCTTTCCTGAAAAACGCATGATTCATCCCATGACTGTCTGGCAGATCATACAGAAATACAGCGTACCCGGAGCAAACCGTCACTGACAGAAAAAGCAGATCCGTTTGTTTCCGGTTCTAAAAAAACTTTTCGCACCATATGGAATAAGATAACAGCCGCATCTTCCGGTCAAAGGAAGATACGGCTGTTATTCTGTCGGAATTATTTAAAATAGGCTACGCCGCTCTCAAAGATTTTCTGATCCTTCTCAAAGGGAACATTGAAATACAAATTGTCGCCCTTTCTTTCGGAGTGACCCATCTTACCGAGTACACGTCCGTCAGGACTGGTAATACCTTCGATAGCGCAGATAGAACCGTTCGGGTTATAGGTGATATTATCCGCCACTTTACCGTCGGGAGATACATACTGTGTGGCAATCTGACCGTTTGCGATCAGCTTCTGCAGCATGGCTTCATCCGCTACAAAACGACCCTCACCGTGTGAAATCGGTACGGCATGGATATCGCCGGCATTCACCATGGAGAACCAGGGTGACTTCACGGAGGTAATTCTGGTATAAGCCATACAGGAGATATGTCTGCCCACGGTATTGAACGTCAGCGTCGGATCATTTTCTTTCAGATCCACGATCTCGCCGTAAGGAACCAGACCTAACTTGATCAGTGCCTGGAAACCGTTACAGATACCCAGCATCAGACCGTCACGCTGTTTCAGCAGTACATTGACGGCTTCTTTGACTCTCGGATTACGGAAGGTGGTAGCGATAAACTTACCGGAACCGTCCGGTTCATCACCGCCGGAAAAACCGCCGGGCAGCATGATCATCTGAGACTGACCGATCAGTCTCACCATCTCGTCAATTGTCTCTTCAATGGCATTCGGCGTCAGGTTTCTCACGATCAGCAGCTGCGGATCAGCACCGGCTTTGGCAAATGCTCTTGCGGTATCCACTTCGCAGTTTGTGCCGGGGAATACCGGGATAAATACCTTCGGTTTCGCTGTCTTGATCGCAGGAGCAGAAACATTTCTTTCGGTATACAGCGGTACGTCGTGGGAGACGGCCGGACAAGCCGCCTTTACCGGGAATACACTTTCCAGCTTTCCTGTCCATGCCTCAACCAGCGTATCCAACGCCATTGTTTTTCCGTTGACGGTGACCGTTCCGTCATCGGTAGTAACACCTAACTCATAGGAGAGAACCGTATCATCCAATGCTGCACCGTCAGCCAGTTCGAGAATCAGGGAACCGCTCAGCGGAGCAAACAGTTCATCTTTTGTCAGTTCTTTCGCAAAACGGAAGCCGATCTGATTACCAAAGCACATTTTGGCAACAGCTGCTGCGGCGCCGCCTTCCTTGACGGTATAAGCCGCCAGTACCTTGCCGCTGCTGATCAGCGCATAGACGGCACGATACATTTCTTTCAGTTTTTCCCAATCCGGCAGCAAAGCGTCCTTATTCTCCGGAACCGGAACATAAATGACTTTGGAACCGCTCTTTTTGAACTCGGCAGAAATTGTTTTGGACGCCTTTGTCATGGCAACGGCAAAGCTGACCAGTGTCGGCGGAACATCCAGATCTTCAAAAGATCCGGACATACTGTCCTTTCCGCCGATAGACGGCAGTCCTAACTGAATCTGCGCTACCAGCGAACCCAACAATGCTGCGGCAGGCTTACCCCAACGGGACGGTACTTCATGCAGACGTTCAAAATACTCCTGGAAGGTCAGTCTGGCCGTCAGCGGATCGGCACCAATCGCCAGCAGTTTGGAGAGTGACTCCACGACCGCATAGGCAGCGCCATGGAAAGGACTCCATCTGGCAATGCCGGGAATATAACCGTAAGCCATGGCTGTGGCATCGTCTGTTTCACCCTCAAGCAGCGGAATCTTGGCTGCCATTGCATCCTGGGGTGTCAGCTGGGTCACGCCGCCAAAGGGCATCAGCACTGTCGCTGCACCGATACTGCTGTCAAAACGCTCACAAAGGCCCTTCTGACTGCATACTTCCAGTCTTTTCAGATTCGCCGCAAATGCCTCGTCATCCTCTATTGACCGAAGCGCTTCCGGCGCTTTTTTACGATAGCACTGATCGGCATCCGGAGCGGTAATATATGCCTGCGCTACCTGTGTGACGCCGTTTGTATTCAGGAATTTTCTGCTGAGGTCAACAATGGTTTTTCCTCTCCACTGCATGGTCAGTCTCGGGTTTTCGGTGACCACTGCCACAGCGGTTGCTTCTAAGTTTTCCTTATCCGCTTCTATAATAAACCGATCAACGTCTTTGGGATCCAGTACGACTGCCATTCTCTCCTGAGATTCGGAGATAGCCAGTTCCGTACCGTCCAGACCGTCATATTTTTTCGTTACCTTATCGAGATCAACGGTCAGCCCGTCCGCCAGTTCACCGATGGCAACACACACACCGCCGGCACCAAAGTCATTACAGCGCTTGATCAGCGTGGATACTTCCCGGTTCCGGAACAATCTCTGAATTTTTCTCTCTGTCGGCGGATTACCCTTCTGAACCTCCGCCCCGCAGGTCTCGATGGAATCCATCGTATGCGCCTTGGAGGAACCTGTTGCGCCGCCGCAGCCGTCACGTCCGGTTCTGCCGCCCAGCAGTACGATGACATCATCCGGCGCCGGTACGTCACGCACCACATTCGCCTTCGGGGAAGCGCCGATCACTGCGCCGATCTCCAGTCGTTTTGCCACATAACCCTTGTCATACAGTTCCGTGACCTGACCGGTCGCCAGACCGATCTGGTTACCGTAGGAACTATATCCTGCCGCTGCGCCTGTTGTAATCTTACGGGAAGGTAACTTACCCTCCATCGTGTCTTCAAAGGGAATGGTAGGATCACCCGAACCCGTTACACGCATTGCCTGATACACATACGCTCTGCCGGATAACGGGTCTCTGATGGCGCCGCCCAGACAGGTTGCTGCGCCGCCAAAGGGTTCGATCTCTGTGGGATGGTTATGGGTTTCGTTTTTGAACTGCACCAGCCATTGTTCGGTTTTTCCGTCAATCGTAACCGGCACTTCAATCGAACAGGCATTGATTTCGTCACTCTGGTCAAGATCCGGTATCATGCCTCTCTTTTTCAGCAGCTTCATACCGACCAATGCCATATCCATCAGGGATACGTCTCTCTCACTGTCTTTTCCGTAGATTTCCTCACGGCTCCGGTAATAGAGGTTCAGAGCGTCCTCAATGGTTTTGGTAAGCGCCGTCTTTTCAATTTCGATTTTTTCCAGTCTTGTCAGGAACGTGGTATGTCTGCAGTGATCCGACCAATAGGTATCGATGACCCGCAGTTCTGTCACTGTAGGATCACGATGTTCTTCGTCACGGAAGTAGTCACGGCAGAATTTCAGATCGGACAGCGTCATCGCAAATCCCATAGAACCGAAATACTGCTGCATCTCTTCGTCATTGAAACGGATAAAGCCTTCTACCACTGCCACATCATCCGGACGATCCGCTTTCATATCCAGAGAATCCGGTTTTTCCAGCGAAGCCAGACGGGACTCTACAGGGTTGATAAGGTAGTTCTGAATTTTCACGAATTCGTCTTCCGTGATATCGCCCTTGACAGCGATCAGCTTCGCACTGACAACCTGCGGTCTTTCTCCCTGTGTCAGAAGCTGAACGCATTGTGCGGCGGAATCCGCTCTCTGGTCATACTGACCGGGCAGATACTCCATGGCAAACACACGGTAATCTTCATCCTCTGGCATCGTTTCTACAAAGACGAGGTCAGCGTTTGTCTCACTCAGAATGGTATTTTTTGCCTTCTCAAAGTTTTCGCCATCCAGACCGCTGATATCATAGCGATTGATAATCCTGACCTTCTCGATCGTCTTCAGTCCCAGATTATTTTTCAGATCCGCCATCAGGTTCAACGCCTCGACATCGAACCCCTCTCTCTTTTCTACAAATACTCTTTTTACATCATTCATGATAAATCCACCCTCAACCCTTTCTCAAATCATGCCGGCATTGTATGTCCGCGCTCTGCTTTTTCACAGACAGCGTTCATTTTATGCCATCAGGGAATCTGCCGGACAAGGCAATTGTCATTTTTATTCTATCATACCTCCGCACTATTTTCAAGCAATTCAATCAATATCCATGGAAATCAATTTTGTCCGGAAAGTCCTCTGGGGAAACCCTTTCCTAAAAAACCGTATTGAACAAATAATGATAGGAAACATCAAAAAGTCCCGAATATTGAAATTGATTTCCTCGAATAATATCCTCATTGTATTATATCAAAGTATTATACAGATAGTAAATTTATTTTCATAAAAAAAGCTGCTCTTCCGAACAGCTTTCATAAAATCATCGTTACAGATGCAGGAGATAGGAACAGCGTTCCCGCTATCAGGGGAGAAGAGGCGGTGACGGGGTATCGTAACGGTTGATGATAACGAGAATAGCGCCGAGATCGTTATGGGGATCGTAGGCTACGTTGATCAGACGGGCATTGATTTCCACTTTTTCATTGATGATATCGTTGATCATCTCCGGATTGCGGGACTGCAGACATTTTTTAGCGATCTTCTGGAACTGCGGCGTCATATCCATTTCCCAGTCATAATAGTCACTGTAGATCTGTTCGGGATCTTCACCGGATGCTTCGAGGAATTCCTTATAGGCATTGTTAGCCTTGAGAATCTTGAATTTCGCATTATGGAATTCCAGTACCGCCGCTGCAATGCCGGTGGAATCACCGAAGAAGCCGCTGTAATTGTCAAAGGTTACCGGCAATTCCAGATTCGTATTCTCGATCCGGTCATAATAGGAGGATTTTTTGATATCGTCATACTGCAGACCGTTACGGCTCTTTTTGAGGAAATACTCACAGGGCATGGGCTTACTGAATAAGTATCCCTGTACCTTATCACAACCGGCATCACGCAGAAAATGAAGCTGTTCCTTTGTCTGAACACCCTCTGCCAGCGTATTGACGCCCAATCGTGAAATCATACTGATAACATCGGACAGAATCAGATGATTCTTACCGGTCAGACTGAAATTCTTCATGAATCGCATATCCAGCTTGATCAGATCAAAGCTGTATTCCTGCAGGGTATTCAGGGAAGAATATTCGCTGCCGAAATCGTCCATCCAGACATTGAAACCGGATTCCCGGAACTTATTGATCTGATTTTCCAGGAACTGACGGTTCTTGATGAACGCACTTTCCGTAATCTCGATGGTCAGCAGATTGTGTGCAATATTGAATTCATTGACGATGGCGAGTACCTCGTCAAATACGTCACAGATCTCAAAATTGGTTCTGGAAATATTGACGGAAACCGGTACCAACGGCATATCCTGCCGTTTCCGTTCCGCCAGGTTTTCACAGATCCTCCGCAGCATATAGAAATCCAGCTTATTGATCAGACGGTTATCTTCCAGTACGGAAATAAACTGTGACGGAGGCATCATACCCTTTTCCGGGTCAATCCATCTTGCCAGAGCTTCCATATCACAGATTTTTCCGGTAATGGTACGGATAATCGGCTGGTAATACAGCTTGATATAGCCATTCTCCAGTGCTTCGTCAAAATGCGTCAGGATATGTCTTCTCTGATGATACTCATTGAACATATCCCGGTCGAATACCCGGTAACGTCTGGCATAATCTTTCTTGATACTGCGGCAAGCCAGTCTCGCACGGTCTACCGAAGAAAAGATATCATACTCTTTTCTGTCGTCCATAAAAATACCGGCGCAGACCTGAACCGGTATGCCCATGGGATTCCGCAGGATCTGATCATTTACCTGTTCAATCTTCTGTTCCAGATGACGCTTCTGTGTCAGCACTACAAAATGGTCATCCGAAAATCTGGCAATGGCATCCTTTCCGAAAACATCCTTCAGAACAAATGCCGTACCTGCCAGAATCCCGTTACCCTTGGCAAAACCGTGTTTCTCATTGATCGCCTTCATATCACGGATATCAAAATACACGAACGCCGGAACGATTCCTCTGTTTTTCATTCTGGCACGTTCCTGCTCGGCAAAGATTCCAAAGGAAGTCATATTCGGCAGACCTGTCAGTTTATCATAATAGGTATTGATTTTTTCCGCATTCACGACATCCGTTACATCCGAACACCAGACAACATATAACCGTTCCCCGGTATCCGTCAGATGACTGTCACCGCAGACATGAATGGAGCGGAATTCATTTTGAATCTGCTTACGGAATACTGCGTCAAATTCATTATGCTCTTTCAGGAATTGTTTCCATACCGTAGCTATTTTTTCCGCATCCTCAGGATGTACCGTTGTGACGATATCGTTTTCCAGTACATAACGGATCTGACTGCGGTCCCCCTTGAATAACCGGCAGATACCGTCTGAAATCAGAACCACTTTCAGTTCATTTTCGTTCAGCATCTGGAAAATCAGAAACGGCACCGCCGACGATTCCATATCATTTTTCTGTCGTCCATAATATTCATACAGCGTATCGTTCACTTTTGTTCTCTCCTTCAAAGCTCCGCACTTTTTCCTTCGGAACCGTTTGATACAGGGGATTTTTCATCCTGACTGTTCTGCGGTTCCCAGGTCAGAAGATCTCCGTAAACTTCCCGGTACTTTTCCGCCAGAGACGGATTCTGTTGTTCCAGCTGGGAAAGATGTTTTTTTCTCTGCCGGCGGATCAGGGCAAAGTTTTCCGGATCTCTCTCATAGAGCTTCCGGGCATAAGCCAGTCTCTTTTGTCTGACCTTCTCAAAAGCTCTCTGGTCCATTTCCATGAGTTTCTTTTCAATGAGCCTTCGTCTTTCTTCCAGAACCAGTTCAATGTGTTCCGCTTTCTCCGGATGACGCAATGCACGGTTCAGCAAACGGGTCTCCAGTCTGTCCAGCAGTTCCTCTTCATCCACCAGACTTAACCGTCCCCATCGGCTCATTCCTTCTATTTTTTCCACCGTTTCCACACGCAAACGGTCATCTTTTTTGATCGACTGATAGATTTCTTCCGTCAGTTCATTTTTAAATTCTTCCGCGCCGCTGCCGAAAGCCCATTCCAGTTCTGCCTGGATCCCGCTTTGTACCCGGAAAACAGACAGTTCCCGTTTTTTCACTTCCGGTTTCTCAGACGAAACGTCAGACTGCTCCAACGGATAGGGCTTTTTGATACCGGCATCTCTCAGTGCCAGCGGAACCGTCATTCTGACAGCGCCGTTTCGGATCAGTTCCTCGGCTCCGAAACGTCTGAGCTGATCGTTCAGTTCCCCGACGTGTTCCGTCAGATAAAACCGGATCTGCTTTTCCTGCAGACGACGGTGCAGATGCAGCAAACCTTCTGCCGCTGCCGTATCAATACTGCCTACGGCTCCGGCACTCACAATGACAACTTTTGTATTTTCCTGCAATGCCTGTTCGATATCCTGACAGAACGGATCGATATTGGCAAAAAATAAATTGCCGCCAAAACGATAGATGACCGTATTCCTGACAGGTCTTGCTTCACTGTTACGTTCCAGACTGTAAAACCCGTCCTTGCCGGGAATCACACCCAGAAAGGTTCTCGGCGGCGCTACCGCTTTCACGATCACGGCCACAAAGGACAGTCCCACTCCGATCAGCACACCATATACCGTTCCGAAAATCAGTACCCCGAGAAATGCCGCACAAAAAATCACGAATTCCTGTTTACTGCTGCGAAACAGCCTCTTTGCAATGCCGAATTCACACGCTCCCATCAGTGCGCTGATCACAATAGCCGTCAGTACCGGCACCGGCATCCAACCGATCACCTTGGCGCCAAATAACAAAAGCAACAGCATCGTGACGGAAGCGGAAACGGAAAGCCATTGGGATCCGGCACCGAACTGCCGGACGATTCCGGTTCTCGATACACTGCCGTTGACCGGACAGCATCCCGTCAACGCCGACGCAAAATTAGCCGCCGCATAGGCAAGGATTTCACGGTTCGCATTTAGCCGGTACCCATCCTTTCCGGCGTTTCCCTTCGAAGCCAGCAGTGACTCCGACAGAATCACCGCCGCAATACTCAGCGCATCAAAAACCATTTCGATCGCCATATCGTAATCGAAGTTCATCGACGGCAGCCGGAATCCGGGAAATCCGTTTTCTACCTCCGGCAGAATCGCCACTCCATACTGACCGATCTGAAAAATCACATTGACAAGAATACCCACTGCCATCATGACCACGGACATGGGAATTTTCGGTACCAGATGACGGCACACGGTAATTCCTACAATCACCGCCATCCCCATAGAAAAGGACAGCCAATGAAAATGGTCCAATTGTCCGATCAGATGTCGGATCAGTTCCGGCGCTTCCCCTACTCCGGCACTGCCGCCGAATAGCTTCGGCACCTGCATCAGAATAATGGTACAGCAAATTCCGGATACAAAACCGCCCATGACCGGTTCCGAAATATATTGTACAACCTTACCTGCTTTGATCACAAAGAATAAAAGAAGCCAACATGCTACAAAAAAGGCAATCAGCGGAACGATATTCATCGCTTCTTCCGATCCATAGCTGATCCCTAACGAGGCAATCGTGGTGCCGACCAGTGCCGCCGGCGCTGCGTCTACACCAAAGACAAAGTCTCTTGAGCTTGTGAGGAGTCCGAACAGGAAAATCGGGATCACGGAACCGTATAATCCGTATTGCATCGGCAGTCCGGCGATCTGTGCATATCCCATGGAAATCGGAACAGATACCAGCGCTACGATCACGCCGCCCAGAATATCCTTCCAAAAATCAACAGGTTTTCTCTTCTCAAAAAATTTTCCGAGTCCGAAACCTGCGCTTTTTGCCGACATTCCTCCTCAACCTCCTTTTATCCTACAATAATAATAACGGAAAACTCACTGATTTGCAATATTTTTTTCAAGATATTTACATATTTTTTAGGATATGTTATAATCGTATCAACAATATTGCACAAGGAATGATACTTTATGAAACAATTATATTATATCAACGCCTGCGTCCGGCAGGAATCCCGTACTAAAAAAATAGCAGATGAATGGATTGCTTCTTTAACGGAACCATACGAAATCAACGAACGCAATCTGAGTGAATTATCCCTTCAGCCGCTGAATGAAGAAAGTCTGCGTCAGCGCAGCAGACTGATTGCTCAGGGTGATTATTCCTCCCCGTATTTTGATGAAGCAAAGCTGTTTGCTTCTGCCGATCTGATCGTCATTGCGGCTCCCTACTGGGATTTTTCATTTCCGTCCTCTGTCAAGGTCTGGGTAGAAAACATTTCCATCTCCGGTCTCACTTTCCGCTATACCGAACAGGGTTTCCCGGAAGGTCTGTGTCGTGCCAGAAAGATGGTCTATTTCACTACCGCCGGCGGTATGATCGGCGATAATAATTTCGGTTATGATTATCTGCGCACTCTGTTCCGCAGTCTTTACGGTATCCCGGAAGCAGAACTTCATATGAAGGAATATCTGGATTTCTGATACTTTCTTCTCAGAAAATATTCCATCCTCCTGCCTCCTCAAAATTGTGTTTTCTGCGTCTTGCCTGCCGAATGGGGCAGAGTCAGTACAAACGGTTTTAAATTCATTCAGAAATTCAATTTCTTCCCAAAACAATCCAAATTTCCTCTACAAAACGTACAAACCACCGTAAATATACAGAACGTATAATTACGGCGGTTTTCATTTTACGGCAGTTCAAATTCTTCATGCTCCGGCAGCACGGTATGATCACATATTTCCAGCATTTTTTCTCTGAGTCTGAGAAAATCCTCAAAAGCAGCCGGTTTATTATTCGGGTTACGCAGCAAAGCGGCCGGATGCAGCACCGGCATAAATAATACCCCGTTTTTCTCAAAGAAAACGCCATGTTCTTTTGTAATCTTGATATCCGGTTTGATGATTTTAGCGGCGGCAATTCTTCCGAGACAGACCACGATTTTCGGACGCAGTACGGCAAACTGCTGTCTCAGCCATTTGATACACATTTCCTGTTCCTGCGGCAGCGGGTCACGGTTTTTCGGCGGACGGCATTTGACAATATTGGCAATATAGATATTCTTATGCCGGTCGAGGTCCACCGCCGCCAGCATTTTATCAAGCAGTTTACCGGCTCTTCCGACAAACGGTTCTCCCTGCAGATCCTCGTTTTCACCCGGTCCTTCTCCGATAAACATCACTTCCGCATGATCCACCCCTACTCCGAATACCACATTCGTTCTGGTTTCACAGAGTCCGCAGTCTGTACAATGCAGACATCTCTCTCTCAATTTCTCGAATTCTTCATTTTTCTGGCTCATAACATCCTCCGATAAAATAGTATCGTTCTTTTTACTCCTCCCATTATACCAAATATCCCTCCCATAGTAAAGAATAAACCTACTCTGCTTTCTGACCTCCGGTTCTCCCGGGGAAAACTTTTCTTGAGGAGAAAAGTTTTCCCCGGACCCCTTTCAAAAGACCTTTTTAATTTTTCATCAAATACTGCTTTCGGAAGTCTCTGAGGACTTGCACTTGAACACCCCTTCAATTGCTGTCATTCCAAGAACAACATAGATATTTGGGTATGAATTGGAAATGACAATTTAAAGTGGGAAAATACAGCTTTCGGGGGTCCAGGGGGGACTTTCACTTGAAAGTCCC
>CACYCN010000166.1 GCA_902772895.1 uncultured Ruminococcus sp. | reverse complement strand
GAATTATTGTGATTTTTGAATGATTCTGTCAATAACTGGAAAACAAGGCAAAAAGCCGAAAACGACAGAATCTGACAATTGTGGATGGAAATGGTAATTGTACGAAAATACCATGGCGTTTGTGTCAGGGGGAGGGCATTATCGGATTATCATTAGCCAAGAAAAGGAGGGGCAGCCATGTTGAACCGGGTATGGGCAGGCATGATGATCGTAAGTTTTTTGTGTTCATTTGTGACCGGAAAGACAGCGTCTCTGGCGCAGGCGGCAGCATCAGGGGCAGAGCAGGCGGTGAAATTGCTGCTTGCCATGCTCGGCGTAATGTGTCTGTGGACGGGAATGATGCGGATCGCGGATCAAAGCGGATTGACAAAAGGAATTGCCGGAATACTGTCAGGGGTTTTGTCAAAGCTCATGCCCGATTATGACAAGAACGATCCGGTGTTCCGGTATGTCAGTGCAAACCTGACAGCTAATTTTTTGGGACTGGGCAATGCCGCTACGCCGTTGGGACTGCAAGCCATGAAAGAAATGCAGAAAAAGAATCTTCACAGTGATGTACCCAATCAAAGTATGGTCATGTTCGTAGTATTGAATACGGCGTCCATCCAGCTGATTCCTACCACCATTGCCGCACTCAGACAGGCTTATGGAAGCGCACAACCTTATGAAGTGCTGCCGTATATCTGGATCGTTTCGGCAGGAGCCGTTGCGGTAGGAATCCTTGCCGTGAAGATTCTGCCGTTATTCCGGAAACGTAGGGTGAGGTGAAAGGATGGAACAGATCGGTGCATTTGCCGTGCCGGTTGTGATCGTGGCAATCGTGATACTGGGAATTATCAAGCGAGTTCCGGTATTTGAAGTGTTTCAGACCGGGGCAAAGGAAGGTATGTTTACCGTATTTTCTATTGCGCCATCCTTGATCGGGCTTATTGTTGCGGTCAAAATGCTGGAAACATCAGGTTTTTTTGAACTGCTATCCGGTTGGCTGATGCCGGTCTGCAGCCGGATCGGGATGCCGCCGGAGGTGTTATCCATGGGATTGCTCCGTCCGGTCAGCGGAAGCGGGTCCTTTGCCTTACTGGGGTCCCTGATGGAAACATACGGCGCAGACAGTACCATCGGAAAAATCGCTTCCGTGATGGCAGGCTCAACGGAAACCACCTTCTATGCCGTAACGGTTTATTACGGTTCTGTCGGACTGAAAAAGACAGCCCATACTCTGCCGGCAGCGTTATTGGCTGATCTGGTCAGTGTGCTGCTGGCGGTTGTAGTGGTGAATTGGCTGGGCTGAAGTATTACAGGGAGGAAAGCGAAGATATTTTGGTATCGGCGGATTTGATGGAAATGATATCGGGGTTTGTGAAATCAGGAAGGGTAAAGATATCTGATTTTTTATTATAGCCCAGGTGTTCTATGCAGCCGTGATAGGGAGTATAGAAGCCGGCATAGTCAATAGCGCCGTCGATGGTTGCCTGGTCAGCGATGGATTGACATGTATTCCGGTCGGCGTTTTGCGGAGGTATGGTGTCATTGGTATATTTCGGGCGATAGTTTTTCTGATGAATCTTGCCGGATGAAAGATCCTGATAGTATGTTTTGACGATGGTACTGACTTCCGAGGCTACAAAGGTCATGGCATCCCGTTCAATGTTAGAAGTCTGGCAATACTTGAAGATATGATATAATCTCTGTGAAAAGCCGTTCATCTGGTAAGTATTATCGGCGCTCATTTCGGAGTCGAGATAGATATTGGCGTCTTTATCGTAGAGAAAAAAGGGAAGTACGCCGTTGTACATCTCGTAATACTTCATATAGTTCTGATTATCATAGCCATAGTATTCGAGAGCACCGCCGACGGTACATAGTTCAGCGGCTTCTCTGCGTTTATCCGGCGTTGAGTTTTCACGGGGCAGTTCATCGGTTGAATAGCGGTGCTGATAGTTATCGCTGTTAATACGACCGCTGACGATGCCGGAATAGTAAAGTTTGAGGATATTTTCAAGGAGATCTGCGTAGAGCTTTTTATTATTGGTCATGAATGCAGGAAGTTCATCCGCTTTTGTGATGACGACAAAGTCCGAATGAAGATCCTGTTCAGCCGTTTCCGGATCGGTGAATTCTTCGTCAGAAGAATCGGTATCAGAACCGGTAGTGTCTGTCACATCGGAAATATCTGTTATGGAATCTTCGGAAGATGATTCCGATGAGTCGGCAACGGAGCTGACGGCAGAGGATTCCGCAGGTGACCGGTCGGACGATGAATTCTGTGAAGCACAGGAAGTGGCAGAAAAAACAGTCAGAACTGAAAGTGTCAGGGACAACAATACAGCGGCATTTTTCGGTGTCATACTGATCCCTCCATTAAAGTGATTGATTAAGATTATCATAGCATTTTACCAAGAAAAGTCAAATGACAGTTTCGTATTACCCATAACCTTTTTGTAACCAGGGGGGACTTTCAAGTGAAAGTCCCCCCTGGACCCCCGAAAGCT
>CACYCN010000165.1 GCA_902772895.1 uncultured Ruminococcus sp. | reverse complement strand
GTTACCCATTATCGGGTTCTGGCACGGTATCCCGGTTATACTCATGTTGAACTGACGCTCGAAACCGGACGCACTCATCAGATTCGTGTCCATATGGCGTCACTGGGACATCCTGTGGCAGGTGACCCTGTTTATGGCGGTAAAAAATATCTGACATCCCTCAATGGTCAGTGCCTTCATGCTTTCTTTATCGCTTTTGTTCATCCCCGTTCCCGGGAATTGCTTTCATTCTCCGCTCCTCTGCCGGATTATTTTTCCGATTTCCTGCGTAAACTCTCTTCTTAATGCGGCGGCGGCAAGCTGCCGCTCCCAATTCGCGCTGCCGTTCGCATACGCTCACTCTGTTTATTCTGACTTCAAACTCTATGTCCGCGGTCATCCGGCGCAGAGCGGACAGATATTTCTTTTTATCCGCCGCCGCAGCCCAGAAGGGCTGCTTTCCGGCTACCAAAAGCAACAGGCACATGACTACGGTTTTGGTAGTTCATGCGCCTGTTTTATGGAGAAGCTGTTATATTGATAATCTTTGATAATCAATATAGTTGATTAGGATAAACCAGCCGGATCGACAATACCAATATATCAAAGTATCTGATAGGTCAGTGTGATAAGAACATGGGACACAGAAGGGAAGCATAGCGAGCGGGATGCGGCACGAGTCCGGAAGTTCATGATCATAGCGAGAGAGCCACAGTCAGCGAAGAAGCCCTTTTTGGTATTTCCAGGAGAGAATCCGGGTAACGGCATGGTCGATAATGGATTCGGAGATAGTACCGTCTTCAACGGCAGCTTTAACAGAGGCGATCGAAGATTCGATCATGTCACTGCCGACAATCATCATATCATTACCGGCAAGAACGGCTGCCACTGCAGGAGTCTGACCACCGGTAAACAGAGAAATGGCATCCATAGACAAATCATCCGTCATGATAATACCGGTAAAGCCAAGTGATTCACGCAGAATCTTAATAACCGCCGGTGACAGTGAAGCCGGATGTTCACTATCCATACAGTTCACAATATTATGACTGACCAGGACACAGTGAGCGCCGGCATCAATTCCGGCCTGGAAAGGCAGGAAATCATTAGTCTCAAAGGCACTGTAATCACGGTAGTCAACGGCAATACCCGTATGCGTATCGGAATTACTGCCATAGCCCGGGAAATGCTTTAACGTAACGGAAACGCCCTTATTCTGACTGATCTCCGTAACAGTGGTAACAAAATCACTGGTTGTCTGGGCATCCTGTCCGAGGGAACGGGAATACATAAAATCGCCATAGTTTACCGCAATATCACAAACCGGTGCCAGATTGACATCAATAAACAAATCTTTAAGAAGCTGCGCTTTTTCCTGCGCATCACTCTGGATAGCGATCATACCGCCGGAATTATACAAATCACGGGGAGACTGGAATTCATGGTCACTAAGCAGTTTTTTACCGCTGACACGTGTCACCGTACCGCCTTCTTCATCAACGGCAATACACATCGGAATATCGCTGGCATAGATATAAGTGGTAATTTCATCGGTAACCTGTTGTTTGGTTTTATTCTTAAAATTATCGCCGAACATGACATAGCCGCCCAGCAGATTTTTAAAGGCAATTTCTTCGGCATTTTCCGAAGGACAAGCCGCAAATAACATCTGACCGATCTTAGCCTCCAGCGTCATGGTTTTCACACGGCCATAGGCAGCCTCATAATACTGTGAAAAAATACCGTTATCAAGCCATTCCTGCGGCACGGCAGAAGAACCGGAGGAAGTTCCGGACGCCGATTCCGCCGATGAAGTCCGGGAAGGTTCATAGCCGCTGGGATACCAGACAGAACTTTCCGGTGCAGAATAAGCGCTGCTTTCGGCAGAAGATTCGGTTTCGGAAGAATCATTGCTTCTTTCCCGTTTCTGATCGGAGCTGCTGCAGCCTGCCAGTGACAGCAGCAGGGCTGTCACAGTCAGAGCCGATACCAATTTGGTTCTTGTATGTGTCTTCATAGCTGTTCTCCTTTATAACATTAATATATGAATACAGGCACCAATACGGATACCAATTGCCGGATCTCCAACGGCAAAGGGCATCCATCAGGCTTCCCGTACCTTTTTCCCTGTCATATGCTCCGGTGTCAGCGAGAACACCAGCACACCGGCGCCGAATTGAGCTACCTCACGGTCAATTTCACTTTCATCCTCGGTAAAACGGCGGCTCAGCAGACGACAGATATTCAATGCCTCTTGATGATCGGACACAATATCCGTCTTTCCGAAAACGATCACGCTTCTGAAATGCAGCGCCCAATGACCTTCTTCCCGGACACCGCTGTCAAATACACAAAAAGATACCTTCCGGCAATTTTTCAGCGCATCGGCACGATGACCTTTCCGACCGGTATGGAAATAAAGTTTCCCATCCTTTTCATGATAATAATAATTCAGCGGCATACCATAGGGATAGCCGTCATCTCCTGAAACGGACAGTACTCCTCGTTTTTCACTTTTTAATAACGAAATACACTCTTCCTCTGTCAGAGCCTGATTTTTTCGAGTCACTTCCCGGAACATTGCGATCCTCCTGCCGTTTTTCTGTCAGACAAAGCTAATCCCGATTTGTCATTTCAAAAATATCATTGACCAGATATAATCCTGTTTCCTGAGCGCGACTGATGGCATCAAGAAAAGTAAAATCACACACCTGCTGAGGAGAATGGCAGTCCGCTCCGACAATCACGGGAAGTTTTCTCTCCCTGACCATTTCCCAGAACGGCGCATAGGGATAAGGATACCGCAGTCCTTCGGGATAGCATTTCCGTTCCCGCCGAAAACCGTTGGCATTATATTCCAGAACGGTATGAGTCTCAGCGGCACAATCGAGGATTCTCTCACAAGCCAGCAAGGTATTTTCATCCGGCGCCAGATTGTTCAGAAACATCAGATCAGGATGAGCCACAAATTGAAAATAACCGGTTCTCATTCCTTCACAGACGGCGTCGGCATATTCCAGATAATCTTCCGTAGACTGTGCAAAGAAGATATTTTTAACGGTACCGTCCTTAGCGGTAAACTGATGTTCTCCCAGAGCCAGATAATCCAGTCCGAACTCTGTCAGCAGTTGTCGGTAATATTCCCGATACCGGGGATGGTATTCAATTTCCAGACCTTTATATAGTTGGATTTTTCCCTGATAAACGACTTTCAGCCGTTCGATTTCCTTCAGATAGTCATTCAGTTCCGCAAAAGGCATTCTCAGACCAAAGTCATGATCCGGAAACGGGCCATGATCAGAGAATCCGAGTTTTTTCACTCCCTTGATCACTGCCTCCTGCACATAGTCTTCCTCTGTCCCGAAAGCATGAAGACAGCGTCTGGTATGAGTATGAAAATTCGTAAGCATTATTGTCGTATCCTTCCCTTTTCCCTCAACTGACAAGATTCCTTTATATTCTACCACAAACACTACAATTTTTCAATCACATATTTTCAATTTTTCAGCAAATCGGCGAATCATGTTACGATTGAGTTATTATTTATCCCATAATATTCCCTATTGTGATAGAAAGACCATTTTTTTCACACAATCAGACAATGCTCCGGTAGTCAGAAGTCTGCATTAAGACGGAAAAACGTATCCTGAACCTATCTTGCCGCTTTCAGGCGCCGGCGTTTTTATAGAAACTCTCACCGGATTTTGCGTCAAAGCCGATTTCGATACAGGGAAATCAATTTTCAATCAATTTTCTAATATTCTGTGATATTTTGTACGGTTTTTTCGAAAGGGGGGTTGGGGGAAAACTCCCCGGACAAAAATGATTTCCATACAGGTTTGGTTTACAAAGAGAAAAGAATGTGTTATAGTATGGAAGAAGCAGAATCAAAGAAAAAGCGGAAGGTGTGATATTAATGTTAAAAGGAAAGATGATCATTGTAGGCGTCACGGGAGGAATTGCCGCATTCAAAGCAGCGCAGCTTGTCAGTGACCTGGTAAAACTGGGAGCGGAAGTTCATGTGATCATGACGAGAAACGCCACCAATTTTATCAATCCCATTACCTTTGAGACACTGTCAGGAAATAAATGTCTGATAGATACCTTTGACCGGAACTTTGAGTTCAAAGTCGAACATGTTTCCCTGTCACAGCGGGCTGATGCATTTCTGATTGCACCGGCATCCGCCAATGTCATCGGCAAACTGGCAAACGGCATTGCCGATGATATGCTGACCACCATGGCGCTTGCCACACACTGCCGCATCATCGTAGCACCTGCCATGAACACCAGGATGTTTGAAAATCCCATTGTCCAGGATAATATGGCAAAACTGCGGCGTTATCATTTCACCCTGATCGAACCGACCAACGGCAGACTGGCATGCGGCGATACCGGAAAAGGCAAGCTGCCGGATATTCCTGTCCTGTTGGAATACCTCAAACGGGAAGTCACCCCGAAAGATCTTACCGGGAAACGTATTGTTGTCACCGCCGGTCCGACAAGAGAATCCCTGGACCCGGTACGTTATCTGACAAACCATTCCACCGGTAAAATGGGGTATGCCATTGCGGAAGCTGCCGCACACCGGGGTGCGGAAGTCACCCTGATCAGCGGACCCGTTCAATTGAAAGCCTCTGAATTTGTCCGGAAAACCGATATTGTTTCCGCCAAAGACTTATTCCGTGCCGTCAAAGAAAGCTTACCGGAATGTGACATTCTGATTATGGCGGCAGCCGTAGCGGATTATACCCCGACAGAGTATCAGGATGAAAAAATCAAAAAGAAAGACGAAGATCTTTCTCTCTCCCTGCAGCGCACCAAGGATATCTTAGCCTATGCCGGAGAGAATAAAAAACAGGGACAGATTATCTGCGGCTTCTCCATGGAAACACAGAATCTGTTGGAAAACTCCATGAATAAACTGCGTACCAAAAACTGTGATATCATCGCTGCCAACAGTCTGCGCAAAAAAGGCTCCGGTTTCGGTACCGATACCAATGAACTGGCACTGATTACGAAAGACGGTATCCGTGAGCTTCCTCTGCTCAGTAAGGAAGAAGCGGCTCATCAGCTTCTGGATGCCATTAAGTCGCTGAGCAATCGGGAAACTTGAACATTTTTAAGGTTTTGGTAATCAATCTTACAAGCTTAAAAATAATTAAGCTGCGGTTTAAAAATTGTTTTAAGAAAATCTGAATTTTCTTATCACATCATCCGGAATCCTGCGTTATAATAGACACATCAAAGGAAAGAAACCAAGCTTAACCAAAAGCGATAACAAACATGGGAGGTAACCATTATGAGTGAAAACAAGTATAACCCGAACGATATTTACAGCCATTCCAATAACCAGCCCTATCCGAACCAGTATCACGATCATTACTATTCGGAGAACACCCACAACAGCGCTTATCCTTATCCGCCTTATCGTCAGCCGAATCCCTATGCGCCGCCGATGCAGCAGGCACAGCCGGTTCAGCAGAATGTCGTTCCCCAGAATCAGATTCCCACCCCTCAGGCACAGCCCGTTCCGCAGAATCAGATTCCCACCCCTCAGACTCAGCCCATTCCGACAGCTCCCACTGCAGAAGCAGCCGAGGCATCCGTAAAACCGGCTTATCCCGTTCCGACAGATACAGCCGTTCCGGAACAGGCAGCAGAACAGGCAACGGTGGAAAAACCGATTGCAATCGATGAGGTTGATTCCAAAACACAGACACAGATCATTCCGACTGTCAATGGCGGCGGTCATCCCAAATATCACGCTTCTTCCTATGACTATCAGACCTATCAGTCACAGTTCCGTGGTCAGACCGCTCCTGCAACAGCATCTTCTTCCCGTCAGACGCCTCCCAAAAAGGATCATAAGGGCAGACAGATCGCACTGATTGCCGGTACCCTCGCATTAGCTCTTTGTTTAGGTGTAGGCGGCGGTATTGTCGGCGCTACCCTGACAGGCGGTCGTCAGAATAATTCCGTTGCTGCTTCGACCGAACAGTCCAACGCAGCATCACAGCAGGAAACCAGTACTGTTACCAGAAAAGAAGAAAATTCCATTGACAGAAGCACGGAAGTTTCTATCACGGAATCCTCTTCCAATACAAAAGCAGTCACTACCGTTCAGGAAGTGGTAAATAAAGTCAAGGATTCCGTTGTTGAAATCAAAACAGAATCCACTTCCTACAGCCGTTTCTATGGCCAGTATATTATGCAAAGTGCCGGCAGCGGCGTCATCATCTCCTCCGACGGCTATATCATCACGAACCATCATGTCATTGAAGATGCCACTACAGTTGAAATCACGCTGACCAACGGCAATACCTATAATGCTGAGATTGTGGGCTCCGACAGTGTCTATGATCTGGCGCTCCTGAAAATTGACGCAGATAATCTGACAGCTGCCACTCTCGGCGACTCTTCCAAGCTCAGTCTTGCAGAAACCTCCATTGTCATCGGCAACTCTCTCGGCGAGTTAGGCGGTACCGTTACTACCGGTGTGATCAGTTCTCTGAACCGTGTGGTTACCATTGACGGACAGCAGATGGAACTGCTTCAGACAGATGCAGCCATTAACCCCGGTAACTCCGGCGGCGGCCTGTTTGATATGAACGGTGATCTGGTCGGTGTCGTCGTAGCGAAATCCGTTACCACTTCCAGCGGTACAACGGTTGAAGGTATCGGTTATGCCATTCCGGTCAATAATGTCAAGAGCATCCTCAGCGACCTGAAGACAAAAGGTAAAGTGACCGGCAGAGCTGCTCTCGGTATCAAAGTATTGGACGTTCAGACCGATTCTGCCAAATCCCGTTACGGCGTTGATAAGACCGGCGTATATATTTATGAGATCAACAGGGGCAGCGCAGCCGAAAAAGCAGGCTTGAAGGTCGGTGACTGCATCCTGCAGGTTGGCGATGCAAAGGTGGAAAGTACCACTGATGTTTCTGCCGCTCTCCTGAAACTGAAAGCCGGTGATACGGTTGATATCAAGATCTATCGTGACGGCAGCGAAAAAACCGTCAGCGTTACCCTTGACGAAGCGGAAGAGCAATCAGAAAGCAGCAACAGCAATAACTTCCACTATGACGAAAACTCCGGCAACGATATTCCCGACTGGTACTACTATTTCATGCAGTAAACAGCGTGGCGGCAAGCTGCCGCTCCCGATTTTTGCAGCGCAGTAAAAGATTATTTGGGCTCACCGCCTCACGCCCTTAACAGGGCGCTCCGGCTGGTTCAATGCACGTCCTTAATGTCTTCTTTTCATTAGCTTCTCCTTCATAATAATAATCAAAACAGGTGCACGTCTATCTTCATGACAGTTCGTGCGCCTGTTTTGATTGTGGTATCCATTTCAAAATAAAAAATTAACCTGCTGCGGCGGCGCAGAGCCTGCGCTCCCGATTCGCGTTG
>CACYCN010000164.1 GCA_902772895.1 uncultured Ruminococcus sp. | reverse complement strand
TGGCAATACTGACGACAAGACGGAGGTTAGCTTCGGACAGACGTTTTTTGGCGGCAACATCTCCGTCGGAAATACGGATTGCCAGTTCCAGTTCCTCATCAGGTGTGAGAAGCGGAACACGGCCGATTTCTTTCAGGTAAATCTTGACAGGGTCATCAATGGCAATGGCTTCGATGGACGGTTCAAAATCTTCACCGTCTTCGTCAATTTCACCTTCATTCACGATAGCGGTCAGTTCGATATCATCCAGGATAATATCATCGAGGGTTTCGACAATTTCCACGCCGTTGGTTTCGAGAGTATCGTAGAATTTTTCAAGCTGTTCGGGGTCGATATCCATTTCGCCGATCGCATCGAGAATTTCCTTGTTTGAGAGCTGGCCTTTGGATTTACCAAGTTCCAGAAGGTCCTTCAATACGGTTCTTTTATCGGGTTGTGCTGCTCCAATCATGTTTGTTTCCTCCTGTTATTTCTTTTTTTCCTTCAGCATTTTCAGCTGTTCCAGAATGGTAGCGTCATCCGCCTGAGCAAGCTGTTCAGGCGTAAGCCTTTGGGATTCCTCCTGCAGCACCTGTATGTATTCTGAGGCGGCAGTTTCAGGGTGATTCTCCCGTGGATGGGAAGCGAGGATTCCGGCAATGGAACTGATTTCCTCATTGGAGAATTCACCGGAGATATCCGTCAGGGTAAAGTCAAAGCCATTGTCAAAACGGCGTTTGAGGGTATCATAAACCTTGCGGTTAAATGACGTCATAAATTGTTCTGCCGGCAGTTTCGGGAAAATTCTTGCGGCAATATCCGGATTCGTCATCAGAAGTGCCAGTAAAGCTTCTTCGGCATTGGCAGCCCGGAGATGATAACGTTTTTCCTGATTGATCCGGTCATGATCGGCTGACATCTGGGCACGGATCTCCCGTTGTTCCCGTTGAGAGGCTTCCCGGAAATGCTGTCGGCTGAAACGCCTGACCTGTTGTTTGATGGCGGATTTTTCGACATTCAGTTCGGAAGCGAGACGGGAAATATAGATATCCATTTCAATACTGTTATCCAGTCCCGCAATCAGCCGGGCAGCCTGAGTCAGAAATTCCACCCGTTGTTCGGTAATATCGGTATTATAACGGCTGCGCAGTTTATTCAGCCGGAATTCCACATCATTACCGCTTTTTTCCAGCAGCATCCGGAAACGTCCGGGTCCCTGATCTCCGTAAGATTTCATAAATTCATCGGGATCCTTCCCGCTGGGAACGGTTACGACTTTAATATTGATTCCTGTGGGACGCAGGATACTGATTGCCCTTGTAGTTGCCTTCTGACCGGCTTCGTCAGCATCATAACAGAGAACCACTTCATCACAATAGCGTTTGATAACGGTAGCCTGTTCCTGAGTAAGAGCGGTACCGAGGGTAGCCACGGCATTTTCGAACCCTGCCTGATGCAGAGCGATGACATCCATATAGCCCTCGACTAAGATAAGCTGACCGTTGGCTTTATTTTTGGCAAACTGCAAAGCAAAGAGATTCCGGCTTTTATTGAAAGCCGGTGTTTCGGCGGTATTGAGATATTTCGGTTTGATATCGGTCATAATGCGTCCGCCGAAACCGATGACATTTCCCCGCAGATCGATGATCGGAAACATGACCCGGTCAGAAAAACGGTCAAACGGATTCCCTCGTTGAGACTGGTTTGCCAGATTGGCCTGAATCAGTTCGTTATTGGTAAAGCCCTTGGCTTTGAGATGATTGACCAGTTCAAAACGGGATTTCGGCGAATAGCCGAGTCCGAAGTGAATGATTGTTTTTTCGGTCAGCTGACGTCCCCGGAGATACGCAAGCGCTTCCCGACCTTCCGGGGAATAGAGTTGTTTATGATAGAACCTTGCCGCTTCCCGGTTTGCTTCATAGATACGGCTGCGCAGTTGCGTCAGTCCGTCATTACGGTTTCCTTCCGGGACGGTCATACCGGCTCTCTGCGCCAGAAACCTGACAGCGTCAACATAGTCGAGATTTTCGATCTGTTTGATAAAGGTGATGACGTCTCCACCGACGCCGCACCCGAAACAATGAAAAAAACCGTTCTCTGACGATACGCTGAATGACGGCGACTTCTCGTTATGAAACGGGCATAGTCCCATCAGATTTCTGCCGACTTTTTTAAGCTTCACATAGCTTCCCACTACATCGGCGATATCCGCCCGGCTCTTTAATTCTTGGATAAATTCTTCCGGTATTGCCATTTTCTTTTGGGGGAAACCTTTCTGGAGAAAGGTTCTCCCCCAAACCCCCTTCCAAAGACTTTTGTGTTTTGGAGTGATAAAATTATGAATGAATTCAGGAAAAGTATGATTTCATTGATGATCGGGACAGTCTGAATTTCCTCTTTCACATTTAAATGGATTTCCAGCTTCCGGGGACAAACAGACGGGTAAAGGTTTCAACGGCATAATGATCGGTCATGCCGGATATGTAGTCACAGACAGCCCGTTCAGGACCTTCTGTATGAGCTACGACAATATTTTCTTCCGGAAGCAGTTCAATATGTCTGGTAAAGTAATGAAAAAGCTGTCGGATAAGAAAAGGAACTTTTTTTTCTTCATGTTTTGCGTATTCGTTGGAATAGACTTTTTCAAAGAGAAATCCATGCAGAGCGTCAAATGCCTGATGGATATTCGATGCCATCTGGAGTTGATTTCCTTCCGTATAGCGGATCAAAGAGGTAACCATGGTATTGATACGGGAGGTAGTTGTAGTGCCAAGCAGAGCAGTGATATCCTGGGGAATATCGGATGGATTGAGTACGCCGGCACGGATGGCATCGTCAATATCATGATTCATATAAGCAATGCGGTCGGCGATCCGTACAATACGACCTTCCATGGTATCGGCTTCTTTTCCTTTGGTATGACAGAGAATGCCGTTTCTCGTTTCATAGGTCAGATTCAGTCCCTGACCGTTTTTTTCGAGTACATCAACGACTCTCAGACTTTGTTCGTAATGATGAAAGCCTCCCGGCATCAGTTCATTCAGAGCGCGTTCTCCGGCATGACCAAAGGGCGTGTGACCGAGATCATGTCCCAGTGAAATCGCTTCTGTCAGGTCTTCATTCAGCCGCAGCGCACGGGCAATTGTCCGGGCAATCTGGGTTACTTCAAAGGTATGGGTGAGACGGGTACGGTAATGATCGCCTTCCGGGGATAGAAATACCTGTGTTTTGTGTTTCAGGCGCCGGAATGCCTTGCAATGTATGATGCGGTCACGGTCACGCTGAAAATCCGTTCGGATCGGACAGGGTTCTTCCTCACGGATGCGTCCTTTGCTGTGGACAGAAAGACAGGCGTATTCCGAAAGATATTGCTGTTCCATTGCTTCATACGCTTCCCGGATAGATGTGTCGCCGGATGACATAATTGACCGCCTCCCTCATGAGGAAATACTTCTATGTTTACTTATACGCAAAAAATCGTGTGATACCTTTATTTCGACGTAAATATTTTTGTTTTCCTGAAAAAATAAACCGACAGGGGCATTATCTGTCGGTTTGAAAGGATGATCCGGTTTCCGGACCCGTCACAGTTACTTCTGACTGATATACCAGATGAAGGGGAGGATCGGAGTCATTGTTGTCAAAAATGGCATAAGAATCGGTGGAATTGACAGCCAGAATGATCTGTTGTATCCGATAGCCCTCTATCATAGTCGGTTCCGGGAGAGTGATGGTCAGATAGAGACCGGAAGTTTTGATTTGTCCGATGAGTTCATCAGACGGATCCTGATCAAGAGACTTCCCGTTGTGTAACACAGAAACGGCATATTGATAATAGGATTGTTTTGCTTCTTCGGTCAGTGTAAGCGGCTGATTCTGAGCAAACGCCGTGATTGTAAAGTCGGGAATATTTTCTGATCCGTTCCGGATAGAATCCGTGCTGTCGGGCATCGCATCATGATTCACGATACCTTCCTGTATCTGACTGTTCTGATGATTACGGTAAGGTTCCGCTTCTTTGGTATCGGCTGCTTTTTCCGGCAGACTGTCAGCTTCTGCGGCAATATCTTCTGCGGCAATATCATTGTTCATGTCCTGTGAGACCTCCGGTAAGGCTTCTTTGGTATTGCCGGAAAGAGAATAGGAAACGGCAGTTTCATTTTTCTGTACCGGGACATGTCCGGTCAGAACAGGCAGCAATACAATGAGTGTTCCGAGTACGATCACTGCTGCAGCGACACTGACCCATCTGATAAGATGAATCACCGGTTTCTTTTCGGACTTTTGTGT
The DNA here is from genome assembly GCA_902772895.1 of uncultured Ruminococcus sp. Classification (GTDB taxonomy): domain Bacteria; phylum Bacillota; class Clostridia; order Oscillospirales; family Acutalibacteraceae; genus UBA1213. Next base: position 1,209 of record CACYCN010000164.1, on the reverse strand, counting down.
CAGACTGATATCATCAAGGAAATGCGGCGGAAACTCATGCGCAGGGATATCTGCGGGTATATTCTCCTTGACGGAGCTTTCGGAGAGGGAAGTGACAGCGGTATCGGAATGGGTCGGAGTAACGCTATATTCATGACCGTATGTTCTGACGCTTTCAAGCAGCAGTCTGTCAAATTCCTTGTCTGTCATGAATCCCCACCTCCTCTAACTTTTTTTTGAGTAATGCTCTGGCACGATACAGTCGGACTTTGACGTTATCTTCCGTCAGACTAAGCTGTTCGGCAATTTCCGTAATACTGAGATCGCAGTAATATTTCAGGATAATCACATCTCCATATTTTCTGTCCATTGTCTTGATGAGATCAAACAAGAGTCGTTTACTATCCTTTTGTTCGGTATCGACGGCAGCATCCGGCAGTTCTTCTTCTGACCAGATTTCATCTACTGCGGTTTCACGTTTTCGGCGGTTATAGAGCTTGAAAGCGGCATTTCTGACGGTAATGATCAGAAAATTCCGCATCTGGGATTTTGTCAGGTGCTGATATCTCCCGAAATTTTTTGCCAGTGACAGAAACGCATCATGGACGGCATCCTCAGAGGTTGCATTATCCTGTAAAATATGATAGGCGCAGTGGTACAGGGCATCCCGGTGTTCGGTATAGACCTGTTCAAAAAGGTTTCTGTCGTCAGGACTGTCCGTCATAGCTGAAAAAACGATCATCAAGCGTTATCACCTGCCGTTTGTAATAATAATCCGTGAGAAGGCGGTTAGGTTACAATATTTCCGCATTTTTTCAGAAAAAAAGTAACCGCCTTTGCTTCTGACTGCGGCGATTACTGCAATAATCAAACCTTTGAGCTGTCCTTATCTTCCACAGCCTTTCTTCTCCTGTCTATTTCTGTCTATATATTATAGTTGGGTTTTCCTTCTTTGTCAACTTGCACGCAGGCGGCAAGCTGCCGCTCCAAATTCGCGTTGTCGTTTGCATACGCTCACTCTGATTTTCTGAACTCCACTCTCGTGTCCGCGCTTCACGGCGGCGGCAAGCTGCCGCACCCAATTCGCGTTGTCGTTCGCATACGCTCACTCTGATTTTCTGAACTCCACTCTCGTGTCCGCGTTTCACGGCGGCGGCAAGCTGCCGCTTCCAATTCGCGTTGTCGTTCGCATACGCTCACTCTGACAGTGTGGACTTCAAGTTTCGTGTC
>CACYCN010000163.1 GCA_902772895.1 uncultured Ruminococcus sp. | reverse complement strand
TAATTTTCCGAAGGATCCAGATCCTCCAGCACATCCGTCAGGGACTTACCGCTGTGATACATACCCTTTTCGAGTTTAATAGAATCATAAAAAGCCATCTGTCATTTCTCCTTTCGATCTTACAGAATAATTCCGGCAATATTGTTTGTCGAATCCACTTCGACCACAAGATATTCTCTTCCGTTGGTGGTATCCACGGTAACCTTACCGCCGGAAGCAGCGGCAAGCTGCTTATATCCCACCGTCAGCGACCCGGAATACGGCACACTGACATAACCCGTCAGCTGTACACCGGCATAACCGCCTCTGACATTCTTAGCGATACCGCAGAAAGCGCCGCTGGTCACCGCCTGCACCTTACCGTTTGCCGACATCATCACCGGCACGCCTGCGGTCACACCGCTTGCCGCCTCAAAAGTAACGATTTCCTCATGAAATCCATTGAATGATATGCTCATACTGACTCCTCCTTAAATATTCTGATAAAACTGATTGTTTCTATGGTCATTACCGGCCGCACTGCCGCTCTGAGAAAGCTGGGGCTTCATCGGCAGCAGTTCTGCCGCTTTTTGTTCAAAGGCCTTTTTCATTTCCGCCAATTGTCTGACAGAGAGTTCGTCCGTCATTTTCTGCAGCAGTTCCGTTCCCAGTTCCGGCAGCACCACCGCCGAGAGTCCTCTGATCTCTTTCACCAGACAGTCACGGAAATAATCGCCGTCAAAGGCTCTTTTTTCCAGATCATGGAATTTCCGTGCGAGTTCCGAAAGTTCTTCGGCACTAAAGACCTGTTCTTCTGTACTCCACAATTTTTTCTCCACGTCCAACGCAATCCCTCCTTTCGTCATGAATGGTACATTGGAGCAATCCGTCAAAGCGCCGTCATCCGTTTGAATAACCGTTTCACGGTCATCGCAGCGGAAGCATTTGATCACACCGGCGCCTTTCTGAGCCGGCACCGCCACAAAGGACCATTCATACGCATCCGTAGGTTCCTCCAACACCACAAAGCATAGTTTACCGCCATAGCGCTGTCCCTTATGATGACGGCACTGGTCAAACTCCTTCCCGCAAACCGAACAGATCCGTTTTCTGACGGCACAGCCCACACTGACTTCTTTTTTGATGCCGCTGTCCAGAGCCTGAATCAGTGCTTCACTGTTGCGGTTTCTGGGCACATAAGCGCGTGCCACGACTCTGCAATAGGCATCTCCCTGAGAAGTGAGTTTTCCCCGGACCTGTTCCACCCTACAGTCAAAAATTCTTGCCGACTGGTTACTGCTTTTGGGGTCATGATCGGTAATACCCGTCACACCGATAAACAGTTCCGCCAGTTTTTCCAGTGACTTCTCCGAAAACCTCTCAAAATCCCGGTCCACCTCATTATCACACAGCACTACCGAGAACGCATACACATCCTTATCCTCCAAAGCCCTTCTGGTGAACCGATGGATCAATTCCATCTCGCCCTCCAACGGTTTTCCGAATTCTTCCTCCATAATTCCTCCTTTTTATCAGGGTTCTGTCCCATAATTCCGAACCCGATTGCTTGTTATAGTGAAATCAACTTCCGATAGCAGCATCATGAAGATTTTTCCGATGTATTTTCAAGGGCATTCGCCTGAGCGCGAATCAGTCTGGCTTTTGCCAGTTCCACCTCATCCTGCAGATTAATGTTGTCCCATTCAATATCGAAAGGAATTTTCCTTCCCTGCAGACGGAGATACAGTTCACAGATTCTGCGGATATTTCCTTCCACACTTCTGCGATAGAACTCCAGTTCACTGGTCAGGATATCCGCCTGCTGGCTGGACATTCTCTCGGTAGTTGACCACGTCAGGCCCAACAAAAACGGCGGGATCGAAAGTTTCGACACGATCTGTTCCATCAGCAGCCGTGCGGGCACCGAACATTCCGGGACCTGATTTTCGGCACCGATCACACGGATATCCACATCTCCGACACTAACAAAGTCTCTCGGTTCACTGCTGCTCATCGCCTTACTCCATTCGGAAGCGATTTGTCTGGCACGTTCCTTGGTATAGCTTCTGTCGCTGTCGCCGGGCTTATAGGAAACGGCGAAACGCACATTACCGATTCTGTCCCAGTTCGTTCCGATGGCCTTAAAGATCTTCATGAGGACATCACCGACAAACGGCAATCCTCGCAGCACGGAAGTCCCGTACAGCTTACCGGGTTCATTAAGAATGGTACTGAACAGCACCAGTTCCGGATACTTCACCGGCAAACGCTGTGAACCGTTCATCACACCGATTTTCACTTCGAGGGGATTATCCTCCGTATAGAGTTCCACATCATCGAGAGAAGCATTATAAAGCGCTTCAATTTTCTTACCGGAGCGATCCATCACGATTTCACCCACAGCGGTACCATACGTAATCAGATCACCCAGCATAATGGCAAGGAACTGATCGATACCATAACAGCCTCCGTTGACCTTGACCTGTCTGAGAAAAGCATTGATTTCCTTTTGGACATCCTCATCCTCACAGCGAACCCGACAGCCTCCGATCAGTCTGACAATTTTCCCGATAGCGGCATCGACAATCGGAATCTGTTCTCTCAGGTCCCTGTAAAGTCTTCTTTCACAGGCAAAACTTCCGGTATGTCCGAGTCCTGCGAAAGCTGTACCGGCATACTGATGATTCACAGCGGTCTGCACGGCCGGCTGATCATTTTCCTGTTTTCGTTTTCCAAAGAGCAATCTCATCACCTCCATTTCTTCAATGCCGATCGGACGCAAAGACAAGGAAATCCTCTTCATCGGCATTCACGACGGTAGTCACAAAATAGCGCAGATCATCCATCGCATGATCATTTTCTTTCAGCGGAGCATCCTTTCCGCTGCTGTCCCAGCGATAAAGGCCGAATTCCCTGATACAATCCTCACAATTTTTCCCGATTTTAACTCTTCCCTGTTTGAGAGCCGTACCGGTCTGTCTGATTCCGTCGAGCACCTGATTTTTAGCAGGAACGACCCGATATTTTCCATGCCGCCGGATCACCTCGATAAAACTGGCAGCAGACGGGTCCACCACCACCCGTGACACTTCTCTGTCACCGATAAGTTGACATAACCCCTGATAATGTTCCTCATCGGTTCTGGCAACTCCTTCCCGTCTGGAACTGTAATAATACTCGTCAATACGATACCAGCAATCCTCGATCCGTCCCCATAATCCGAACGAAGCCGGATTCACGGTACCGTAATCACAGGACACCGCATATTCCTGAAAGGGATCCTGCGGCAGCTCCACCCACATCCGTTGTTCCGACATAAACGGATACACCAGACCTTCATTGGCGCACCATTTTCCTAAAACGAAACGGTCATAAAAACTTCCCGAATAGAGTTTCCGATATCGTTCACGGATTGTCGGAGACAGCGACGGATTATCCTCCATCAGGAAATGAAGATAGAACAGATTTTTCTCCTTGATTTTCATCACCCATTCCCGATAGAACCAATGCTGAGGATATTCCGGATTACAATTAAACCAGAGTTTCGAACCTTCCACCGAGCATCTGGCAAGAGCCTGTTCCACGAAAGAGCGGGGCATCAGCGCCACCTCATCGAAGAGGACGCCGCATAAAGTCATACCCTGAATCAAAGCGGCAGAACTTTCATCCTTACCGCCAAAGAGATAGAACGTATTCCGATACTGTCCGTATATCACATAGAAGAGATTCGCGGACAATTTTTCTTCCACCCGGAACCCAAGTTCTCTGAGCACATTCATCAGAGGCACCGCCACATTTCTTCTGACGGAACGGATAGTCTTCCCGCAGATCGCAAAATCCCGGTTCTGAAAGGCATACATTGCCCAGCTCACAAACGAAACGCTCATACACAGACTTTTCCCGCTTCTGACCGCCCCGTCACAGATAATCCCGTCACACCGTGCGCTTTCCTGCCGAGGGGACCACCATTCCAGCAGCCGGAGCTGTTTCGGGGAAAAGTTAGCATAATTCATTCATTTTCCCGTCCTTCCTGCTGCTCTCTGGCCTTTTGCCCGCCGACAATAGCCTGATAGAAATCCGAAAGATGATTTTCCTCCCGATTTCCCCAGTTTTCGAGTTTTTCCAATGCTTTCAGCCGGTCAAAGAACTTTATTTCGAGGGAACCGTCTTTGGGCTTTTTTATTTCAGAGATCATAAACAGATCGGCGCCCTTTTCAATTTCGTTCACGGCATCCTCGGCAAACAGCAGTTTCACGGCATCCTTGACATTACCGAAAGCCAGCCTTCGATACCCGAGAAATGCTTCCTGTTTACCCAGAGCCGTCCGGTACTCTGACAAGCGAGCGATTTCCTGACGGATCTCCGTTTGTTCCAGAAGAAAAGCGCTTTTCTGTTCCGGTTCCGGAAATCCTGCCAACCTAGCTGCTTCCTCTGCATTTCCTTTTTCAAAGAAGAGCAGACAAAACAGTTGTTCCCGTTTGCTTAATTTCTTCAATCACATTACTCCTTTCAAACCTCCATCCTATTGAGCAGACCCTGTTGTATCTGATTGATAAAAACCTCCTTTCACTTATCCCTCAAAAACGCAAAAAATTCGACCTCAAAAGGTCGAATTTCCGAAAATTTTCAAAAAAATTTTTTAAATTTTTCCTGTCACCCCCTGAAAACCATGATTAATTGGTATCAGGGTCGCAAATTTCACCAAAGTATATTGACATTTTATTGTGAATATTGTATAATGTTTCCATCTATTTCTTGTGAGGAGGTTTCATATGAAAAACCCGAATCGATTCAGAAAACTTCTTGCTTTCGCACTATGCGCAGTGATCGCAGGAGGAGCCGGGGCTGCTCTGCCGAACATAAGCTCTATCGGCAGTCTGTCCGTAAGCGCTTTACAGAGCGCCGATCAGACAGAGACACCGGCAGCCGAAAAGAACATGACATCCAAAATGATTCTGAACTACACCTCCGCCACACTGGGTAAAGGAGAAACGTTCAATCTGACTGCCATCAATAGCGAGACCCATTCCAAATACACATCGGTCACATGGAAAAGTTTCAACACCGGAGTAGCGACGGTATCCGACGGAAAAATCACCGCCAAAGCCATCGGCACAGCCACCATTACGGCCACACTTACCAACGGCACCAAAGCCACCTGTCAGATCACCGTAAAAGCACCGGCGTCTTCGGTCAGTCTGAACAAAACGTCATTGAGTATAGGAACCGGAGAGACCTATCAATTCATCAGTTCCGTGAAAGAAGGCGCCTCCTTCAAACGAAGCTTCACCTCTTCGGACTCCAGTGTACTGAAAATCACCGAAACGACCACAGGCACCTGTACTGCCAAGGCGCTGAAAACCGGCACAGCCACTATCACCGTAAAGACCTATAACGGAAAGACAGCCACCTGTCGTGTCACCGTTGTCACATCCGTCACAAGTATCAGTCTGAACAAAACCTCACTGACCATGGGAAAAGGCGAGACATTTACGCTGAAAGCGACCGTCAATCCCAGCAATGCCTATGACAAGCGGCTCACATGGAAAAGCTCCGATCCGAATATTGTCAGCGTATCCTCCGGCAAGATCACAGCCCAAAACACCGGAACGGCGACGATCACCGCCAGAAGCTCTAACGGCAAAAAAGCAAGCTGTACCGTCACGGTAAAAGCGCCTGCCGCTTCCATCAGTTTCAAGCAGAAAGAAGTGACGGTAGGCGTCGGCGAGACCCCGAAACTACAGAGCAGTGTCACCGACGGAGCCTCCTTAAACCGAACCTTCAGTTCTTCCGATTCATCAGTCGCGCGGATCATTGAAACCACGCCGGGCACCTGCACCGTCAAGGCAGTCGCCGCCGGAACTGCCACTGTGACAGTGAGGACCTTCAACGGCAAGACCGCCACCTGTAAAGTAACCGTAAAACCGGCAGCAGCATCCATTCAGTTCAAGAAGACTTCTTTGAACATGGGAGTAAACGAATCCTATCAATTACTGACGACCGTCCCGAACGGAACCTCCAATACCCGCACCTTCACATCCAGTAACACCTCGATCATCCGCATCACCCAGACGACGACCGGCACCTGTACCATCAAGGCGCTGAAAACCGGCACCGCCACCGTCACGGTAAAGACGCATAACGGCAAGACCGCCACCTGTAAAGTCACGGTAAAGAAACTCTCGACCAGTGTTTCACTGCAAACGAACCGCACTCTGCTGAAGATCGGCAGCACATTCAGGCTGAAATGCACCTATAATGCGGATTCTGCCATAGCCAATCCGATCTATTATGTACGTGACACCAATATCGTGAGCATCGTCTCATCTGACGAAAACTCATTCACGATCAAGGCGCTGAAAAAGGGACAGACCTATGCTTCCGTAATACTTCCCAATAAGAAAGTTGCCTCCTGTCTGATCGTGGTACCGGATCAATCCACCAATAATCAGCCCATCATCTTCACGGATTTCAAATGTGGCAAGCCGGATTCCGCAGGCGGGGTAGACGTATTCATTGATATCTACAACAACTCCAACAAGACGATCAAAAGCATCACCTACACTGTCAGACCCTATAATGCAGCCGGTCAGGTAGTATCGTCCGAGATCGGCAATAAAACCGATGCGAATCTGAAATTCACCGGACCGGTCGCCCCACACGAATTCTCAAAAACAGAATACAAACTGGATTCCTACATATCTGACAGCAAGATCATTTATGATGACAACTGGTACTACCACTACTGGTCCACTGTCTGGTATAACCAGTCCATTGCTTCCATCAGACTGATCAGTGCCCGTATCCAATACACTGACGGCACAGTTTCCACCCTCTGATACCAGCGATCAAGCGCTTCTGACGTTTCCGTCAGGAGCGTTTTTGATTGTTTTCGGAAAACACCCCATTTCTTGCGTCATTTCAGTAAGTTTTTTCAGATATTTGACTATATCAATATAAATAAACGGAAACGGGAGAAATTTTTGTTAATTTCTTTATCAGAAATAAAAGAACATGGCTTTATATTAAACTATAAGTTGGAGAGATGTGCCATCGGCACATAGAGAGCCGATTTGAAGCCGCCATACAGAGAAAGACCGGATTTTCAGGAAAGCGTCAAAAGGAGGGGGAAGAGCAACATTTGTGAGAATCCGTTTTCCGATGTACTGACGACAGAAGCGGCCCAATGAAACCAGAAACAAAAACAGAAAGAAGGTCAGAAACATGACAAAACGACAATCCCGATTGAGAAAAGCCACATCGCTGATAATGTCCGCTCTTCTATCCCTGTCCGTTTTTTCCGTTGCCACCACCATCAACGCAGGTGCCGTATCATACTCCGAGATGTCAGCGCTGGACTCCTACGCCTACAGCGGCAATGACCTTGGCGCCACTTACAGCAAAGCATCCACCACGTTCAAAGTCTGGGCGCCTACTGCTTCCAAGGTACAGATCAAGCGTTACACCACCGGCAGTGACTCAGAAGCAGGGGCAGCCGTGATTGAAACCAAAGACATGACAAAAGGCTCTCAGGGCATCTGGTCGGTCACCATTTCCGGAGACCTCAACGGCACCTACTACACCTATCTTGTCACCAACAACGGCACCACCAAAGAGACGGTGGATATCTACGCGCGTTCCACCGGGGTCAACGGCATGCGGGGCATGGTACTGGATCTGGACAGCACCGATCCGGCGGGCTGGGAAAACGACAAACGAATTTCCTGTCCGAACCAGACCGACGCCATCATCTGGGAAGCCCATGTCAGGGACTTTTCTTCCTCCTCCGATTCAGGCATGACGAATAAAGGAAAGTACTTAGCCTTCACCGAGACGGGCACCACCGTCAATAACAACGGCAAGAATCCCACCGGTGTGGATTATCTTGCCGACCTGGGCGTCACCCACGTTCATCTTCTGCCGGTATATGATTATGCCAGTGTAGACGAAACGAAACTCAACACGGACCAGTTCAACTGGGGTTATGACCCGATGAACTACAACACCCCCGAAGGCTCCTATTCCACCAACCCGTATGACGGCAGCGTCAGAGTCAGCGAATTCAAACAGATGGTACAATCGCTGCATAACAAAGGAATCGGCGTAGTCATGGACGTTGTCTATAACCACACCTATTCAGGCGGTTCCGGCATCAACGACTGGTTTGATTTCACCGTACCGGGATATTACTACCGCCAGACTTCCACCGGCAAATATTCCAACGCATCCGGCTGCGGCAATGAGACGGCATCGGATCGGGCGATGTACCAGAAGTTCATGATTGACTCTCTGACCTACTGGGCAACGGAATATCATCTTGATGGATTCCGTTTTGACCTGATGGGCATCCACGACTGTGACACCATGAACGCCATCCGCACGGCACTGGACAAGATCGACCCGGACATTCTGATCTACGGTGAACCGTGGACAGCAGAAGCCACCCCATGTCCGAAACCCACCGCCGTACAGGGCAATATCAAGCTGCTCTCCACCGATATTGCGGCCTTCAACGACAAGAGCCGGGACGCGATCAAGGGCAGCTGCTTCAACGCCTCAGACCCCGGATTTATTCAGGGAGCCGGTTTTGAAGAAGCCCTGAAGGGCAGCATCCAGGCGAACTCGACAACGATGTCGGGAGATAACCAATGGTCAAAGCAGCCCTCCCAGACGGTGACCTACACATCCGCGCACGATAACTATACGCTGTACGATAAGCTGATCAAGTCAGTCAAAGGCGGTACCGGTTACGGCAACCGTTATGATGATCTGGTAGCCATGAATAAACTGGCAGGCGGCATTATTCTGACATCACAGGGTATGTCCTTCTTCCAGGCAGGCGAGGAATTTGCCCGCAGCAAGTACGGTGATGAAAACAGCTATAAATCCTCCACCTCGACCAACCAGCTGAAATGGTCCAATACCATCACCTATTCGGATCTGCTTTCCTATTATAAAGGCCTCATTGAGATCCGCAAGGCATATTCACCGTTCCGTGATCCGACCAACACCTCGAACGGCACCATTTACTTCTCCTGGGGAACCTCCTGTCCGTCAGGGGTAGTGGCATTCACGATGTATAACACCATTGATCCCTCCAACGAATGGGATTACGTAGGTGTCATCCATAATTCCAACAGTTATTCCAGCACCGTCAAGCTCATAACCTATGATAACAAGACACTTCCCAGTTCCTGGGTCATCATTGCAGACGGTTCCACCGCAGGCATCGAATCCCTTGGCACAACCGGCAGCACGGTCACGGTACCGGCACGTTCGACCATGGTACTGGTAGACAAGACAAGTTTTGACAGAACGGTAGTTGCCTCCAAATGCAGCGTAACCGTAAATCATGTCATCAAGTCCACCGGCGAGACCTACAAAACCGAGACCCTGAAAGGCAAAGAAGGCGCCACCTATACCACGGCTCCTTTAGCGGCGCTGACTTCTACCGGTTACACCGTCACTTCCACATCAGGTGATACAACCGGCACCTTCACCAAGGGCAACAAGACCGTCACATATTACTATGAACTTGATGTCACCAAATACGGCACCCTGACCATCAAATATCAGGATGCAGAATCCGGCAAATCCTTAGCGCCCGACGAAACCCGTTCCGGTCTGATCGGTACAGGTTACTCGGTCAGCCCCATTTCGATCAGCGGTTACGAATGTGACACTTCTCTGACCACCAATGCCACCGGCACCTATGCCGCCGGCAATACGGTTGTCATCTTCAAGTATGTCGAGAGTGAGCAGGAGACCCTGAAGATTCACTATTATAATTCATCGGGCTGGTCACAGGTTTCCATGTATCTGTACCAGGGTTCCGGCACGAGCGCCAAGATATTGGCAGGGGCATGGCCGGGCACCATCATGACTGCGGAAAGCGGCGGATGGTATGTCGGTTCCCTTGACACCACCGAAACGGTTCTCTTTATTGCCAACAATAACAACAACGGTTCACAGGATCCCTCCGGAGTAGGATCAACAGGCTACAGTGTCTCGGGCGAAGTCTGGATCAAAGCCGGCAAGGTCTACCAGACCGGAAAAGTCACGGTCAAATACGTAGATCAGAACGGCAATGTACTTGCCAAAGAGACCATGAAAGGCATGGCGGACGGCAGCAACACATATACCACCACATCCAAGGTCATAGACGGCTATGAACTGGTATCCACACCGTCCAACGCCTCCGGTCTGTACACTGCCGGCGAAACCGTCGTCACCTATACTTATAAGAGCAAGAGTGTTGTAGATCCTCTCAGCAATACCACCACCTGCAATACAACCGAAATTGAGAAAGGCGGCAGTGTCACCTTCACCTTCTCCGCCGCCGGCGGCACCAAGCCCTATACCTATGCAGTGGCGTATCAGTCAGAAACCGATTCCGCTTATACTACTGCCAAGGACTTTACGTCTGCCGGATCCTATTCCCTGACGCTGAGCGAAGCCGGCACCTATCAGGTCAGGGTCACCGCCAAGGACAGCGACGGCACCACAGCGGAAAAGAACTTTACGGTTACCGTCAACGGCGGCGAAGTGGAAGCCCTGCAAAACACTTCCACCATTTCCTCTACCAGTCTTGTCATGGGCAAAACCATCACGATCAACTGTTCCGCCACCGGCGGCACCAAGCCCTATACCTACTCTGTGCTTTACAAAAAGAGTAGCGCATCTTCTTACACTACGCTCCAGTCCAACAGCGCCAATACGACCGTCACCTTCACCCCCAATGTCGCCTCTACCTATGATATTCTCATCAAGGCGAGGGACAGCGAAGGAACCCTTGCCGCCAAGAAATTTGCTCTGACGGTAAAGGGAGGAACGCTGACCAATAATTCCACCATTTCCGCCACATCCATCACCTTAGGCGACAGTGTAGTCGTGACAGGCGCAGCCTCCGGCGGCACCGCACCCTATGAATATGCGGTTTATTTCAAGAAGAGCACGGCTTCCACCTACGCCATTGTACAGAGCTACTCAACCGATAATAAGATCACGGTTACTCCCGGCACGGCTGTCAGCTATGATATCAAAATCAGAGTCAAAGACAGTGCCGGCACGGTAAAATCGAAAGATTTCACGGTTGATGTCACAGCCTCCACCTTTACGAACAAATCAACGGTTTCCTCCACCAATATCAGTCTCGGCAGCACTGTAACCGTAAAATGTGCGGCATCGGGCGGCACCAAGCCATATCAGTACTCGGTACTGTATAAGAAGTCATCCGCTTCCAGCTACACCTCCGTCCAGTCCTACAGCACGAACACGACAGTTACGATCAAACCGGCAGCGGCTACGACCTACACAATTGCCATTAAGGCAAAGGATAAGACCGGCACCGTAAAGACCAAGACTTTCAATGTGGTTGTCAGCAAATTCACGGAACTGACGAATAACTCCAAGGTATCCGCTACTTCCATCACACTGGGCAGCAGCGTCAAGGTCACCTGTTCGGCATCCGGCGGTGTCAGCCCCTATCGTTATTCTGTTCTGTATAAGAAGTCATCCGCTTCCAGCTACACAGTAGCCATGTCCAACAGCACCAACACATCCGTTACGATCAAACCCGGTGCCAGAACCACCTATACGATTCTGGTCAAGGTAAAGGATGCGGATGATAACTACAAAGGCAAGACATTCACGATCACCGTCAAATAACCGATAACCAATTACACGGCATAGCTGAATCCACCAAAGCGGGGCATCTTTGTAATACACAAGATGCCCTGTTTTAGAAATTGCCGAAAAGAACACCCTAAAAGGGAAGGAGCGGATAATATGATAAAGAAATGGCTTGCCGCACTGACCTGCGGCATCGTGGCAGTTTCCAGTCTGACGATAACAGCGTCAGCGGAACCCGAAAGCAACACCCAAAAGCTGCCTTTTGAACTGAAGGCGCCCACCAATGTATCCATCAGATGGCTGGAAGGAAACGATTCCCCCACCACCATTGCAGCCGCCTACAGTATGGACACCGGCATGAATGACTGGCTCAGTTCAGCGGCAGACGACCCCGACAAAGCGCAAGAGACACTGAATGAGTATCAGTTAGATGAGTTATGGGTTCATGGACAGGCGGACTGGGCGATTGACGACCCGGAAAACGGCTGGCACCACACCGAATACTGGGACGGAATCTACAGCAACGAAGGCTTCGGCATCGGTTATGATAAGGAAGGAAATATTCGTACCGGTGTGTGGGACGCCACAGAGATTACGGCAGATCCCCAAACGATCAATGAAGCCTGGCTGATGCGGGGCGTCACCGTCCACGAAAAATCAACAGACCCTGCCGACAATGTTGACTGGTACGGCAACGAATTCATTCCGGGTCTGAAAAACCAGCTCAAGGAAGATCAATACACCCTCATTACAATCGATGAAGAAACCGGTGAAAAGATGGTTTCCATCGACTATACCAAACACACGGTGTATATACGAATCCGCTGGGCAGTAAACACCCGCAGTAAAGACGGAGAAAAAACCACTGTCATTCTCTCCGATTGGTCAGAAGCCGCC
>CACYCN010000162.1 GCA_902772895.1 uncultured Ruminococcus sp. | reverse complement strand
TGCCGCCCTTATAGAAGACTGCGATACCGGTATCACCGATGCTGCCGCTCATGGTAGAGCTGGTGACCGTCCATTTGTTACCGGTAATTTCATCGGTATATTCACCTGCAGGAACCAGTCCGCCGCCGTTGGGAACCGTAACCTGCTTGCCGCCGCCGCCTGCATTGACAACAACTGCGCCGCCGCCGCGGCAAATTACGAAGCAGTTTTCAGCTGTTGTGAAATACTCGTTGGTACCAACCATTGCGTTATGGAAATGGTTAACGGCTGCTACCTGCTTGGAGGTGAAGTGCGTGGAACCCTTCACGCCGTATTTGATGCTTTCATGCTCTTTTTCAAAAGGTCTTGAAAGATAAAGACACTGAGAATTTGCTCTTGCGCCTGAAACGGCAAAGGATCTGTCCATGACACTCTCGCTGAGATCTCTTGTCCAGCCGTTGTTACAGTAAGTATCATGGCTTTCCGGCCAGTAAACGAGCTTATTGGCTGCAACGCCTCTGTTGAGCCATTTACCGGAACCGCTCTTGAGATTGGTGTTACCGTCTCTGATCGCGCCGGTGATCTCACCGCAGTAGTTATCATCGGTAACGCCGATATAGCGGGTGTATTCCACCATCAGGTTGTCGCCGCCGCTATTCGTCGGGCCGTCAAGGATCTCACCGTAGTTGTAAAGACCTGACGCAGTAACGGCCGGCCAGAAGTTACAATCTTCGGAAGGAAGGCCGATGTGCTTGGCAGCATCCCAACGGATACCGTCAACGCCGTCCGACTTGAGCTGGTTGATAAAGCCGGCCACAACTTCCTGTACACGGCTGTGTTCGGAGTTCAGGTCGGGCATACCGATGTTACAGTGTGTTACCTGCCAGCGGTTACTCCAGTCAACGTTCTGTCTGCCGGTGGTATACTGAGTGTTGTGGAAAAACTCGGTATTCTGGAACTCACCGCGGATGGTCGGTTTCCAGTCACCGCTGTCGCCGCCTGCCAGATGGTTTGCCACAACGTCAACAATGATCTTGATACCGTACTTATCGGCTTCGGAACAGAGCGCCTTCAGGTCGGATTCCGAACCGAGATCGTTACCTACGGTAAAATCAAGGGGCTGATACAGCCAGTACCATACGCCGGACGCATCATGAGGCTGAATCGGTGAAGTCTGGATACTGGTAAATCCTGCTTCTGCGATCTCGGGAAGAGCAGCCGTAATATCGGTGATCTTCCAGTTAAAGCAGTGGAGAATATTACCGTCTTCGATTTTGTCGGCAAGATTGTAACTGCCGGCTGCTTCTGCTGTGGTAGTAACCAATGAGCTGCCAAGTCCGGTGAAAGTTGTTGCTAAAAGTGTTGCGGAAAGTAAGATGCTGGCTATTTTGCTGCCGAAACGGAAACGACTTGACGTAGTTTCATTGTTCACAATCAATCACGCTCCTTTTGTTTGTATTTGTTGATGTTCTGCCTCCTAAGCCTTCAGATATATCCCTTCTACAACGGCAGTCATTACCGCAGAACTGCACATTGTATATATCATCAAGCTTATTTCATCATTATGATAACACTTTTTTTACAAATTTGTAAAGCAAATCCGGTTCACAATTTTGAAAATTTGCGGTTTTTTTGGTATTTTTTTTTGCCAATGAAAATTATTTTACAGCACATTAGACAACGATGTCTTGTCCGTTCTCATGATAATGACTAAAAATAAGATATTTTTTGTTTGTTCTATCTATTTTGTGTGAAGTTGTTTTGTAAGTTTTTCACAAGAATTATTTTTAGCATCATGCACAAAATTTTTAAAAAAGTTAATTTCCGGATAGCTTTTTTCCCGGTAGAATTCCGACGCATTTTGTCGTAAAATTTCGTCTCATTTTTGTTTTTCTGACAAATTTTTCTTGTTGTCGGTAAAAGCTCAAAAAAACCTTGTCAAGATAACGAATTTATTGTATGATTAGTATAAACGGACAGAAAATGCCTGTCCGGCAGAAAAAAAGCCTTCATGACCTGAAAATAAAGGAGCGTATCGTTTCATGAGAAAAACCAAAATCATCTGTACCCTCGGTCCTGCCACCGAAGAGGAATCCGTCCTGCGGGAGCTGATGCTCAGCGGCATGGATGTTGCCCGGATCAATATGTCCCACGGCACTTATGACGAACACCGTAAAAAAATCGAATCCGTCAAGAAGCTGCGTCAGGAACTGAAACTGCCCATTGCCATTCTTCTTGACACCAAGGGGCCGGAGATCCGTACCGGTCATTTTCCGGAGAAAGTTTTCCTCAAAACCGGTCAGGAATATACCCTCACGACCGAAGAATGTGAAGGTGCCGATGAGAGATGTTCCATCACATTCAAAGGATTGCCGGAAGACGTGGAAATCGGCACGAGGATCCTGATTGATGACGGTCTGATCGAACTGCGTGTGAAAGAAAAGACCGCTTCCGAAATTCGCTGTACCGTTCTGAACGGCGGCCCTGTTTCGTCACATAAAGGCATCAATGTACCGGGAATTTTCCTGTCTCTTCCGTTTCTGAGCGAGCGTGACAAGGCAGATCTGGCATTCGGTGTAGAGCAGGATGTAGACTTTGTCGCCGCCTCCTTCACCCGGAATGCGAATGATATTAATGAGATGAAGGCACTGCTCTCCAGCTACGGCAGTGACGATATCCGCATTATCGCCAAAATCGAAAACAAAGACGGTGTCGATAATATTGACGAAATCCTCCGTGTTGCAGACGGCGTCATGGTAGCAAGAGGCGATCTGGGTGTGGAAATTCCGATTGCGGAGGTGCCGATCATCCAGAAACGGATCATCAAGAAAACCCGGAATTCCGATAAACCCGTCATTACCGCTACCCAGATGCTGGATTCCATGATCAAGAATCCCCGTCCGACCCGTGCCGAGACTACCGATGTTGCCAATGCCATCTATGACGGTACCAGTGTCATCATGCTTTCCGGTGAGACAGCCGCCGGCGCCTTTCCGGTAGAAGCGGTCAAAACCATGGCGGAAATTGCCGAAATCACCGAAAGCCATATCAATTATATTGATCGTTTTTATAAGCTGGATATTCATGAACGTCCGGACGTGACCTCTGCCATCTCTCATGCCGCCTGTACAACCGCCCATGACCTGGGCGCTTCGGCAATCATTACGGTATCGAAATCCGGCATGACCTCGAGAATGCTGTCAAAATACCGTCCTGCTTGTCCGATCATCAGCGGTACTCCCAGCGAACGGGTCTGCCGTCAGACAAATATGTCCTGGGGCGTTGTCCCGATCATGATCGAAGAAAAGACCAATACCGATGATCTGATCGAACACGTCATTCAGGTCGCCCAACAGCGTGGGCTGCTGAAAAACGGCGATCTTGTGGTACTGACAGCCGGTGTGCCGCTGGGGGTTTCCGGTACGACCAATCTGATGAAGGTTCATTTAGTGGGCAATATTTTAGTCAGCGGTCAGACGATTGTCAACGATCTCTTTGCCCACGGACATCTGCTGGTGGCAGGAAGTGACGAGGAAGCCCTTCAGAACTTTACCGAAGGGGAAATTCTCGTCATCCATGAAACCAATAATTCCCTACTTCCTATCATGCGGAAATGCGCCGGTATCATTACCGAAGTAGACGGTCTGAACTCTCATGCCGCCATTGTCGGTTTAGCCCTGAATAAACCCGTCATTGTCGGCGCCACTAATGCGACACTGCTGCTGAAAACCGGAACCAACTGCAATATGTACTCCGGTAAAAGCGTTGTGACCACCGCCACTACCAAAATATGATCCGTTCCCTCCCCGTTTCCTTTGAAAGTCCTGTCCGAAACTTTTGACATTTCTGATTCTAAAATTCTATTTCCGGAGATGATAATATGAAACCCAATCAGCCGAACGACATTTCTGAAATGAATCCGCAGTTTGATACCGAGAAAATGAAGGAATGGAGAAACGAAGTACTCTCCGGTCAGATCTCCGACAGTGAAATGCAGCAAAAAGCCGGTGAAATGGCGATGCAGCTGGTTCGTTTCTCCGAGAACATCAATGAAGAAAAACTGCTGGACATGGTACAGGAACAGATTCTTCCCGTTGAGCAGTTTTTTGCCAACTATACCTGCGCCATCTACGAGATCGAAACCAAATTCAAGGTACTGAACGAACAGTTCTCCCTGATCTATGACGGCAACCCGATTGAATCCATC
>CACYCN010000161.1 GCA_902772895.1 uncultured Ruminococcus sp. | reverse complement strand
TACAAAGGATATTTCCTTTACCGTTGCAAAGGATAATGCAAAGGATGCCGCTGCCGCAATGGAGGATTATGTTGCAAATGTTGGCGGTAAGTCCGTTTCCGTTGACGAGAAGGTTGCCAAGATTTCGATCGTTGGCGCCGGTATGGAAAGCCATGCAGGTGTTGCTACCAAGATGTTCGAGGCTCTCTATGATGCTCAGATCAATATCCGTATGATCTCCACCAGTGAGATTAAGGTTTCCGTTCTCATCGATGAGAAAGACGCGGATGCTGCTGTTGCTGCTATCCATAGCAAATTCTTCGATGACTGATCTTGTCGGGTTTGATCCTGACAGATAGAAATATTTCCTGACTGACTTTTGAATCAGTCGTGAATGATGCAAGGAAATATGAAAAGCGTATGACTTCCTTATTCGGAGGTCATACGCTTTTTTGGTCTCTGAAAATTGACGAGGAAAATGCCGGAACACACTAACAGTAAAGAAAGCAGATTGGTAAGGGTAAAGATTTGTTCCCCTAAGAAGATGCCTGACCACATCGTGCCAAATACCGGTATCAGCAGATTGAATACCGCTACCCGGCTGACGTCATGATAAAATAACAGCATGGTCCAGAGTAAAAATGCGATTCCTGCCATTGCCGCCAGATAAAGCAGAATCCATACACAGGAGATATCATAAAATACCAGCCTGCCTCCGCAGATGATTCCCGTCAGAATCAATGCGCCGCCGCCGAGCATCAATTGCCATGAGGAGACCTGTAAGGGATCTCTTCCTCCGGCAATTTTTTTACTGATGATATTTCCTGCCGCTCCGGAAAGATTTGACAGGATTACCAGTCCGTCACCCAGTAAGGTGAAGCCGCCTAAGGTGTCACCGGTCAGGTTCATAATGACGATTCCGGAGATTCCGATCAGACAGCCCAGTACTTTTTTCAGATTCAGTTGATCTGACCGGAATACGATTGCCGATAGAATGACCGAGGCAAAAGCGGCAAGGGATGTAAAGATCGCTGATTTTGTGCCGCTGACACGGACAATGCCGATATAGAGCAACAGATATTGCAGAAATGTCTGGAAAAATCCCAGAACAGAAACGGGTAGGATATCTTTCTTTCGCAGCTTCATAGCGCTGCCGTTACGGATCAGACCGATTGCCAGAACGATCATGCCTGCCAGAAAAAAACGTGCGCCCGCAAATACCAGCACAGACGGGACATCTTCGCCGGAAATGTGAAAAAGCTGATAGCCGATCTTGATACAGGGAAATGCCGTTCCCCATAGCAGAGTACAGAAAATGGCAATGCCTGCGACAAAGAAAAGATTGGTTGTCAGCGTTGCTTTACGGAGAGAGTTCTTCAACTTCCTGCTCCTTTCCGCTGTCCTCAAATCGTTCCAGAAAATGATGTTCCTCATTTTCGTAATAGTAGCCGATGATGGTACTGAGATTCACCCGCTCCACGCTTCGGAAAATGTTGATATCCACCTGAGGATTCGTTTTTTTGAGCTGACGGATCAGTTCCTTGATTTCCTGACGTTTGGAAGTGCCGGTACCGTCCATAGCGGCATTCTGTTCCGTGAAGCGGCAGGCGCATTGGAGAAAATCCAGATGATGATAATTCTTCCATGAAATAATGTCTTTTTCCCGGACATAGTACATCGGACGGATCAGTTCCATACCGGGAAAGTTAGTACTTTTGATTCTGGGCATCATAGTCTGAACCTGCGCTCCGTAAAGCATTCCCATCAGGATTGTCTCGATGACATCATCAAAATGATGTCCCAGAGCAATTTTATTACATCCCAGTTCCTGTGCTTTCTGGTAGAGGTAGCCACGCCGCATTCTGGCGCACAGATAACAGGGATTTTTTTCAATTTTGACAACGGTGCCGAAAATATCCGTGTCAAAGATATGGATCGGGATTTCGAGAATCCGGGCATTATCGATAATTTTCTGTCTGTTTGCCGGCGCATAGCCCGGATCCATCACGATAAATTCCATAGCAAAGGGATATTCGCCGTGACGGGATAATTCCTGCATCAGTTTTGCCAGAAGCATGGAATCCTTTCCGCCGGAAATACACACCGCTATCTTATCCCCCCGTGAGATCAGTTGATAATCCTTGACCGCGCCGATAAATTGATGAAACAGTGTCTTTTTATACTTGGTAATAATACTGTGTTCCGCTGCATTATACTGCTTCAAATACATCACCTCATTGTCTCACACGATTATATCACCTTTCCGTTTCTTCTGTCAATGTCATCAACCACCGTCGTCGGCGGCAAGCTGCCGCACCCGATTCGCGGCGCAGAGCCTGCCGCACCCGATTCGCGGCGCAGAGCCTGCGCTCCCAATTCGCGGCGGCGTTCGCATACGCTCACTCTGTTTGTTTTGACTTCAAGTTCCATGTCCGCGGTTCACCGGCGGCAAGCTGCCGCACCCGATTCGCGGCGGCGCTCGCATACGCTCACTCTGTTTGTTTTGACTTCAAGTTCCATGTCCGCGGTTCACCGGCGGCAAGCTGCCGCACCCAATTCGCGGCGCAGAGCCTGCGCTCCCAATTCGCGCTGGCG
>CACYCN010000160.1 GCA_902772895.1 uncultured Ruminococcus sp. | reverse complement strand
TCTACGGAATACCGAAGCCTAATTCCCGGAACACCTGAACGGAAAGTTCTTTCCGTCTTGCCAATTCTGTCATGGTTTTCCGGTATAAGTCCGGCTGCTGATAGACTTTGTCCCTTGCCTGAGCTGTCTGTCGGATCACGATATCGTATAGCATTTGTTGCTCTTTCTGATACTCTTCGGAATCCCCGTTCCCTTGAAAACAGTCGTTCAATACGCTCTCACAATAACGCTCATATAACCACAGCAGATCATCGTGATCGTTCAGATAAATCAAAAGAAGAGATTCATTCTTGGGAATCGTATCCGCCCAACGCAGTAAATAGTCCTTGTATTGCTTGCAGTACATCAGATAATCCGACAAGTTTCTCACCTTGTCAAGAAAAGGAATCACCTTGTCACGAGTATAAATGAATACTTCCTCCAGACGGGATTGTATTTCCTCATCGTTCGAGCCGTCATACAAAAACTCATACAGTAAAGACTGTAATTCCTCACCGTCACGATAGACATTCCAATGTTCTTTCTTCGGCAATATCCGGAACAATGAAATCCCCCAATGATATAATTCGTATTTTTCCGGCACTCCCTGTGTCATACTGTATATACTATAGATTCCGAAAACGAGCGTAAAAGCTTTTTTTCCTTTCATCAGAGAACTGCAGTTTTTCAGAATGATATATTGCAGCAGTTCACCGCCCATCAGTCTGCCGAAAGCCGGTAATCCTTTTAGCTTTTTAAAACCAAAGGGACAAAGCTTTTCAGAAAAGTATTGATTGAATTTTGCCTGAAAAGATGCCATTTCGATTCCTCCTTCTTTCGCGCAAAGACAATGGCAAGCTGCCGCTCCCTGTTTTCACTGACGTTCGATACACTCATTCCGATGAGCAAACCCCAAATACAAATCCGGTGTCTCATGTTCCTGACAAAGTCACGGTTCAACACGCCGTGTGAATTCCAAAGACAGGGGCTTTGACAGGAACCATTGTTTAGTGAAACCTGACAAAAACCCTCCGGCTCGGAAAGAGTCGGAGGGTCGAACAGATGATTATGAAAGTTCGTCAACTAACTTCTGGAGAGCAGCGAGAGCTTCATCAGGAAGCTTATCATAGCCGCCCTTCTTCTCAGCAAAGCCCTTGACAGCATTGACACGATTTTCCATAGCGTTCTTCAGTGCAGCCTTATAGTCAGCATCGTCCAGGTTCGGAATGAAGCCTTCCCAGTTCAGGATCTCAATATCCTCAAAGGGACCCCACTTCTCAAACTTAGCGGTACCCTCAACGATTGCTTCGAGTACACCGAGGGTATCTTCCTTCTGAACCTTCTTGCCCATGAAGTCACCGGTGTTAACGATGTAGCAGGCAACGTTCTTTTCTTCTACCAGCTTCTTGAACTTCACATAGTCATTTACCAGCGGATAGGTTCTGAACGGGTTTGCATAAGGTACAATACGCAGTGCGTTCATATCGGTACCGGCAGCCACACGCTCTGCCGTAGAAGTCTTGGTTGCCAGAGTCGCACCCATAACGGATGCCAGAGCAGCGCCACTGAGCTTGACACAGGGCGGAATGGTAGGATCCTTCATGATCCAGATGATGGAGTTAACCGGAGAACTGATCTTATCCACACGGTTGGGAGACCAGAGTTTGGATTTGATAGCACGGCCGTTACCGTTTCTGATATCCTCAGTTACGAGCTGAATCTTGCCCTCTTCATCCTTGGTGCAGGAGCAGTTCTGAACACTGAGCAGATACTTATTGTCTGCACAGCCGGTAGGATAGTCAGCGGTCTTATCGAAATAAGAAGGCTCCAGTGCGATAGACGCACAGGTATCGGAATTGATGATGAAAGCGTCATCGTGCAGAACGGTGATGCCCGGATACTTACCGTCATGCTTAGCATGAGTCAGGGTTGACTTACCGGAACCGGACAGACCGAATACAGAGGCAACATACTTGCTGCCGTCAGCAAGGGTATATTCCTTCTGACCGCCATGACAGGAAGCATAACCGTTACGGTTAGCGATCGCCCATGCAATGGTCAAAGTACCCTTCTTGTGCTCGCCGAAGTATTTCATGCCCAGGATCGCAGCACAGTTCTGATCGGTATCAAAGTAGCAGCAGGTCAGATCGTCAGACAGACAGCTATAGTCAACGTCCGGAGACGGTGTGGGAACCCACTGCGGATCGGAGAAGATATAGATATCCGGCTCATTGCCGTTACCGACAGGCTGAGAGTTCTGATACATTCTGGAATAGGTATCATTGATGTACTGGAAGTTCAGCAGCCAGTTATACATCAGGTTTTCTTCACCTTCCGGAATGAGCAGGTGAGCTTTGACCATGAATTCAGGATCCAGACCGATATAAGCGGTTGCATGGTAGAGTTTCTTGAAGCGGGTCTTGTAAACCGCATCCATTACTACCTTATCCAGTTTTGCGTCATCAACGCCGGGCTCGCCCTTGATACGTCTTGCAGCAGCATAACGACCGGTTACAGCGCCGTCGTTAAAGAGCAGTACCTTTGCTTCTGCCGGAAGACCGACTTCTTCAGGCTTATAAATCGGCATATCCGTTACAACGGTGCCGGGAGAATTTTTGGCAAGATTATAAGCCTCTGCCAAAGAGCTGACTTCCACGACGTTATTACCGTAGAAAGCGCCCTCAATGATCGAACGGGTTTTGGAGAAACCGACTTTTCCTTTTCCTATTTCCGAAATAGGATAATAAGCTTTGGTTGACATTAGATTGCCCCCTATTTTTTATTCTCTATCCGAAAAGCAACGGCAGAAAACCGTTGTTTTTCCTCATATCATCTATTTTACTTCTACCACGGAGTTTTGTCAAGATTGTGTCAGACAAAAATGGTACTTTTTAAAGAAAAAATGCAGCCTCAGAATATATTATATGCAAAAACGGTCTGACAGACCGTTTTTGACATCAGGATAATTGTATTTTGAATAATTCCCTGCTTCAAATTTCAGAATGAAGTCATATCAGGAAACCACAAGATCCGGAATCTCGGTATCCTCATCATAGAATCCGTCGACATGAAGAATACTGATATCCATATTCTGATCGATCTCGATATCATAGATCAACTGATAACGCTGTGTCATATCGGATTTGGATACACAGGTAAATGTCAGTGTGATCTGACCGGAACGATAGACATGGAAGGAATAGGTTGCCAGTTCAGAGGAAGAAAAGTTTCCTGCGGCATCTGCCACCAGAGAGTCACTGATCTGATATTTCCACTGGTAACCGGAAGGTGCGTTAATCAGACTGACGCTCATGGTTTTCATCACCTGAACCGGCTGCGGAAGCGTCTCTTCCCAGTAATGACCGGTAACCTCTCCCAATGTAAAGTTCAGGTGCTTGTCAACGGTAATATCATACAGAAGTTCCTGATCTTTGCCGTCACAGGAAAGATAATGCAGTCCGATTTGTGTATTGCCCAGAGAGGCTGTCTGGAAACGATATTCCAGCAGGACATACGGATGAAGGGTATCCAGAATCTTTCCTTTTTCCGTCACGGTATAAGTCAGGACTTCTTCATCACTCAGACTACAGCTCCAGAGATAAGGGGAAGAAATCGGTGCCTTGACCGTTATGGTAAACTCCGAAGGAGTCGTAACACCCGGATGATTCACCTGCAGAGTAAAGTACTTTTTCTTGACATTGTCAGCCTTATCCCGGACGTTGATACAGATATCATAAGTTCCGACAACTTTGGGATTCCATTGGACATGGTCGCCGCTGCCATAACTGCTCAGACAGTTCCATTCGGTCTCATCCACGTTTTTATAGAAGAAACCGTACTTCAGGTCGCCTTCACCGCCTTCACCTTTACCGGATAATTCAACCGTTTCCCCGACTTTGATGTTCGAGGAACTGATCAGGGAATGATTCAGCAGTTCTTCGCTGACCGTGATCGTAAAATAACGTTTATAGATTTTTTTATTGCATCTGACTTTGGCGCAGATCTCATATTCGCCTTTTTTCTGAGGTGTCCATTCGCACACATTGTTTTTGCTGTAAGCGCCGAGCTCTTCCCAGTTCAGCAATGACAGACGCAGATAATAAGCGTATTCGCATTTGGATTCATCCAGTCCGTTCTGTGAACCGTAAAGCGTAACGGAATCCCCCAGGAAAATATGATCGGCACTGATGGAAGTGGTATTGATTTCTTCATTGACTTCGACCGATGGCGGAAACAGAAGATCTGTCAGCTTAGAAGCCTGGGCGCCGGTCATTAACGACATGGCAATCATTACCGCCAGTACAGCGGCAGTCATTCTGAATCT
>CACYCN010000159.1 GCA_902772895.1 uncultured Ruminococcus sp. | reverse complement strand
GCTGGCTGACAATCTTCACTTTTTCGAGCATTGTATTGATCTTAGTGACATATTCTTCCTGAATCTTCTGAGCCAGTCCGAAGATATAAGTAGAAACGAATTCTGAAATCTTTTCCTGTTTCTCCTCGGGCAGCTTTTCATACAGTTCAGCTACCTTGATCAGAATCTTTGTTTTAGCGGTGCTGATCTGAGATTCCACTTTGTTGGTGAAGGCAGTGTTGAGGTTAACAATGGCTTCATAAAGTTCCTGACCGATTGTCTGGTCGATGACCTTGGCAGCGTAAGCAGACAGGGCTTCCTTGATTTCATCCTTTGTCAGGTATTTGAGTGTCGGAATTTCCACGCGCAGGCTTTCAACGGCAGCACCGAGATTTTCTTTGAGTGCGTCGATATAAGCGCTGAGATCTTCATCCGTCAGGCTGCTCAGCGGAACATCCAGATCGGGACAAATCATAGCGGAAAGGTCATGAGACAGGAGATAGTCCTGAATCTTCTCAATAGCGGCGTCCTTCTTTGCCTTTGAGAGAAGTCTGAGATTCTGGATACGAGCCGAGATATTCTGGATAAAGGTCTGCTGTGCCAGTTCTATCTTCAGTTCGTTCAGCGCAGTGCTGACCTGATCCAGGATGGCATTGAACTTGGTAACGAAAGCCTGGATATCCTCGTTATCACTGAGCTGGTTATAAAGTTCTTTGAGCTGAGCGGCATATTCTGTCAGCTTTGTTTTGATTTCGGCTGCTTTCTCGGATTTATCGACAAGAATACTGGCGACCAGTGTTTCGATATAACCGATCTGCTGTTTCCATTCTTCTTTTGTCATGGTGACAAAGCTGCCGTTGGTGAGTTTGGTAATGTAGTTATAGATGGTAGCGGAGTCCATGGTGGTGATATACATTTCATCATTGAACTCTTCGGCTCTCCAGACATATTCTACCGTGGTATCCTCGAGCAGTTCAGAGAAACTGTCAATCTTTTCGAATTTACCGGTTTCGTTATTGAGTTTCCACAGACACTGGGTATGGCGCAGGGTGTTGTACATCTGGCTGAGATAGTCGCTGGGTTTGAGATCAGCGCCGCTGAGCTGCTGCAGGAAGCCCCGAATTGCCGTAGCTTCTGCGCCGAGAGTATTATCAAAATCGAACAGATACAGTTCGTTCTTGAACACAAAGGGAGTAGCTACCATGGAAATATCACTCGGGGTGGATGTGTCCATATATTGTTCCGTATCCACTTCCTCTGTTTTGGCATCGGGATTCAGACCGATGGGGTTAATGCCGTTGGTATAGCCGACCACTTCCTGCCATGTCCAGCCATAGGCATTGGCTGTTTCACCGGTCCGAGCGGGATGACCCTTGAAGACCGCAAAACCTGCCATACTGGGGAGAGTGGCATAGATTTCGCCCTGATAGGTGCAGATATCCCAGATCGGGCTGGTAACCACGCTGGACATCATCGGGTCGGTAGCATAGAGTTTTCCGAAGTCCTTATAATCCGCTACACGGTTCCAGACGGAATTATCGTTTTCATCCATCGTGAGAACGGCAAGTTTTGCGCTGCCTTCCCAGCCTTCGTCGATCGTCTCTGACTGATCCACACCGCCGAAAAAGAGTTTGCCGTCAAATTCGCAAGCCGCACGCATACTGGTGCCGTTGGTTGTGGAATACACGGTTTCGATCTCATCATTGGCATTGATGCGGAAGATATCGTTGGTAGTGCCGTAGGAGCCGAAGAACACATTATCGCCGTGGGTGATTGCCATACGGAACGAAGTGCCGGCAGGAGCGGTATAAATAACCTCGATTTCATTGGTCAGACAGTTGACACGCAGGATCTGTCCGCCGACGGTTGTAGTGGGATGCGGAACGGTTCCGCCGGAAACCACATCTGCCATTGCCAGAATGGTCTGCCGTGATAATCCTTTTGCCATCAGAGACTCTGTGAAAGCGCCGATGACCATACCGCCGATATTTTTATTGGTGCCGATGTAGACATAGTCGCCTCTTTGCGCCATACACCAGGCGTAACTGGTTTCTCTGTCACCCTCTGGCACCAGACCATCCGCCTGTCCCGGAATGTTATCGGGATGTGAAATACGGATAACGCTCGGATTTGTGAGGGATTCGGTTTCTGCGGAGACAGGGAAGGCACTGAGACTTACCGTTCCCGTCAGCATTGCCGCTGACAATGCTACAGTCAGAATTTTAGCTGCTTTTTTCATGGATAAACCTCCTTCAATAAAATGAACCATAGTCTTTCCCGTTCTATGGAAAACTTCGATACCTGCAAAGACAAATCTGACAAAAGTGCTCTGCAATGTATTAAAGATTATATCTATTTTAGCATAATTCTATCAAAATGTAAAGTCAAAGAATAATCACAAATGATCGTTGCACAACAAAACAGGGAAGATCGGAACGATCTTCCCTGACGAATGGAGACTACGGGACTTGAACCTGTGACCTCCTGCATGTGAAGCAGGCGCTCTAACCAGCTGAGCTAAGCCTCCGATTCAATTGTGTGATAAAGTCCGCAAGATTGCTCTTGCGGACTTATGGTGGAGACTGCAGGACTTGAACCTGTGACCTCCTGCATGTCAAGCAGACGCTCTCACCAGCTGAGCTAAGCCTCCACATATCCATGAAGTAAACTTCATTCTGGTCGAGGTGACAGGACTTGAACCTGCGGCATCTTGGTCCCAAACCAAGCACTCTACCAAACTGAGTTACACCTCGTGGTTTTTTCAACTCGTTTATTATATTCTATTCTGACGGATTTGTCAACCCCCTGATGACGATTTTTTAAATTTTTTTGAAAGAATTTGGAAGAGGGATGATTCTTTTTGTCAGTCCGGGATGGGGTAATGGATCCGGAAAAGGGGAGGATCATGACAAAAATGACAAAACAGACGTCAATTATTACAAATTTCCCCATTGAAACGGAAAAGGGTGTATCATATTGACAGAATCAAGAGAGAGGAAATCGTCTGAAAGGAGACGTTATCGATGAAAAACGAATGGAATGAATATCAGGGTGACAGTTTCTGTCTGAATCCGTCAGATTATTATTATTTTCAGGAAATGTTTGCTTCCAATGGTCAGGCAGCGCAGCAGGATCCGGAACATGAACCGGATCTTCTGTTTGAAACGGAAGGGGATACGCTTCATATTTACGGCAGCGGAACGGCGGATTTTTATGACGGGGAAAATTTTCCGATCGAAAAGTCTTCCGTACAATCTGTGATTGTCCATGAAGGCATCACCGGACTGGGGGATTATCTGTTTTCCGACTTTACGGCGCTGAGAAGCATTGCTCTGCCGGAAACGCTGCGTGTCATCGGAGATTTTGTATTTGAGGGCTGCGCCTCCCTGCAAGAGATCGATCTGCCGTCCGGTCTCCGGTCAATCGGAGATTTTGTATTCAGCGGCTGTTCCGGTCTGAAAACCATCCGGCTTCCGGAACAGGTCACATCCTTAGGTGACTTTGTCTTTGAAAACTGTGACAGACTGCAGTGTGTGACAATGGGAGACGGTATTGATTATCTGGGCTATTCCGTATTTGAACAG
Source organism: uncultured Ruminococcus sp. (assembly GCA_902772895.1). GTDB lineage: Bacteria > Bacillota > Clostridia > Oscillospirales > Acutalibacteraceae > UBA1213. The sequence continues at coordinate 12,451 of CACYCN010000159.1, read as the reverse complement.
TGTATTTCGCTGAAACAGGTGACCCTGCCGCAGCATCTGAGAGTCATCAGTGACAGAGCGTTTTATGGCTGCCGGAGTCTGAAGAAACCGGAGATTCCGGATACGGTAACATTTGTAGGTGACCAGGCTTTTTTCGGGATGAGGCAGGAGCTGAAAAAGGTATCCTGAAAGACTGTTCAGCATCTGCTCATAGAAATCCGGATTTGACGGACTGATACCGCCTCATTTCCGGAATCAGAAAAGAGTATCAGTACATATCAATACTCCGATACAACGTACCTTGCGTCATAGGCGCAGGGTACGTTGTGCTTTACTGATACTTGAAAGAAATAAGGCGGAGAGACCGCAGATTCCTTGGCAGATTGTATGAGAAAAGACAAAGAACTATGTGCAGAATAGCAATTGCCAAACAGAAGAAAACGGCATATAATGATGATATAATAATTGTACACAATTGAATAGGACAAAATCAAAAGAAGGTGAGAAGCATGGCAAACGATAACGGCGATTATGAATCCCTCAGGCTGCAGAACCAGGTCTGTTTTCCGTTGTATGCCTGTACGAAGGAAATCATCCGTCAGTACACTCCCTATCTGAAAGAACTGAATCTGACGTATACCCAGTATCTTGTGATGATGGTATTATGGGAAAAGGAAACGGTATCGTCAAGGGAACTGGCAGAGTGTCTGCATCTGGATTACGGTACATTATCGCCGGTATTGAAAAGACTTGACCAGACAGGGTATCTGACAAGGGAGCGTTCTTTAGAAGACGAACGGCTTCTGAAGCTGACCCTGACCGATGAAGGAAGAAAACGGAAAAGCAGTGCCGTCAGGATTCCGCCGGCGATGACGGAATGTGTGGGACTGAGTCAGGAAGAACTGAAAACACTGTATTTTCTTACCAATAAGGCGCTCAGGCATATGGAATCCCATTCGGGGAAAGATTCATGATAACAGGTTCTTACGATTCAGGAACCCGGTATCAATCGAAAAAGCCGTTCTGCGGAACGGCATCCATGACAGAATCACATGGAAAAGCCGGAAAGATGATTCCGGAAAAATATAAAGGAGGAGTTATCATGTCAGGAATTTATGAGTTCACCGTAAAAGACAGAGCAGGAAAAGAAGTCAGTCTCAGTGAATATGCCGGGAAGGTACTGTTGATTGTCAATACCGCCACAGGCTGTGGATTCACTCCGCATTATGATCCTTTGGAGAAGATGTACAGGGAACTGCGGGGTCAGGGATTTGAGATACTGGATTTTCCGTGCAATCAGTTTGCCAATCAGGCGCCCGGTACGGAAGAAGAAATTCACCAGTTCTGTACGTTGAAATTCGGCACGGAGTTTCCGCAGTTTGCCAAGATCGAGGTAAACGGCGATAATGCGGAACCGTTATTTGCCTATCTTGCGACAGAAAAGCCCTTTGAAACATTCGGAAAAGGGCTGAAAAATATGGCAGTGAATAAGTTTGCAGAGAAGAACAATAAGAAATTCGGCGATAAGGCGTATATCAAATGGAATTTCACGAAATTCCTGATTGACCGTCAGGGCAACGTACTCCGCAGATTTGAACCGACAGTGGATATGAAGGAAGTAAAGGCGGCAGTGATCGAGGAATTAAAGAAATGATAAAAAACCCGAAAGCCGTCAGCAAGGAGGAAATTGAAACATGATCTATACCAAGATGACAAAAAAAGCGATGCTCATCTGTTTTGAAGCCCATAAGGATCAGAAAGATAAAACCGGTATGCCATATGTCTTTCATCCGTTTCACATTGCGGAACAGATGACGGATGAAGTAACCACGATTGTTGCCCTGCTGCATGACGTGGTAGAGGATACGCAGATCACGTTTGCCAATCTGATGCATGAAGGCTTTGATGAAGAGATCATTTCTGCGCTGCGGCTGCTGACCCGTGATCCGTCAGAACCCTATATGGAGTATATCAGGAAAATCAAGAGCAATCCGATCGCTACAACCGTAAAACTTGCTGATCTTGCCCATAACAGTGATCTGACAAGATTTTCTCATCCCACAGCGTTTGATCTGCAGAGAAACGAGAAATATCTGGAAGCGATCCGGCTTCTGCAAAGCTGAAACGATTGTGTGTGAAACAGCAGAACGATTACCAACAAGTTTTTTCCAACAAGCTATTTCAAAAGAATCTGTGGGAGCGGCAGCCGGCCGCTCCCGTATTTGGTTTTGTACCCTGTCGGACATGAAAGCTGTTACGGGAACTGTCTGATAAATGAAAGCAAAGAAACGTTCTTTCAGACAGCGTCTTTTCCGGACCCGTCACGAAACGGAGACACCCGTCCTTTTGTATTTCTGGAAAGAGATTTTCCGATGGCAGAATGACCGGGCAGATGGATTTCAGAATAGCGGACTTTTCCGGAAAGCAGGAGTAATGCGGCAAGATTCGGCAGTGCCATCAGACCGTTGAGAGTATCGGAGATTTCCCAGACAAGAGAGATGCTTGTCACACAGCCTACATAGGTAACGGCGGCATAGATCAGACGATATAGTGTGATAAAACGACCGCCTGTCAGATATTCGAGACTTTTCTCACCGTAATAGGACCAGGAGATCAGAGTACCGAAGGCGAACAGGATCAATGAAACGGATAAGAAGAAATTACCGGCGTCACCCATGACCGCTTCAAAGGCATAGGCGCTCAGGGCAATGCCGTCAAGACCGGATCGATCACCGCCGGTGGTGAGAATACATAAAGCCATCAGGGTACAAAGGACGGTTGTGTCGATAAATACCTGAAAGATTCCCCACATTCCCTGCTGATAGGGGTCATCGGTATCGGCAGCGGCATGGACGATGGGAGCGCTGCCGAGTCCGGCTTCATTCGAAAAAACTCCTCTTGATACGCCGTATTTGATCGCTCTTGCCATACCGTATCCAAGGAAGCCGCCGGAAGCCGCTTGCAGGTCAAAGGCTTCTGAAATGATCTTTCCCAGTGCTGAGGGAATGGTGGAAAAATTGGCGCCCAGTACGATCAGAATAGCGGCCAGATAGACCAGTGTCATAACCGGCACCAGTTTTTCGGTAAACCCGGCGATCCGCTGGATACCGCCGAAGATAATGACCCCGACCAATACCGAAAGAACGATACCGCTGACCGGAAAAGGAATACCGAAAGCCTGATGCAGAGCGCCGGCGAGAGAATTCCCCTGCGTCATATTACCCATGCCAAGGGCAGCCAGTGTACAGAATACCGCAAAGACGGCAGCCAGCCATCGGCAGCCGAGTCCTTTCCGGATATAATACATGGGTCCTCCGACATAAGCGTCGCCATGTTTTTCCCGGTATTTGACGCCCAGTATATTTTCGGCCATAACGGTAGCCATTCCGAAGAAAGCGGCGATCCACATCCAGAATACCGCGCCGGCACCGCCCAACGCTATGGCATTGGCCACTCCGACGATATTACCGGTACCGACAGATCCTGCCAGTGCGGTTGACATAGCCCGGAAAGGGGAAAGACGCTTTGTATTACCGGCATGTTTCTCTTTCCGGAATAACGTCATAATTGTGCGGTTCCACCACCAGCGGAAATGAATCAGCTGAAAGCAGCGCAGTTTCAGTGTATATAGAACACCGACACCGATCAGCAGAATCAGCATATAAGGTCCCCAGATCAGCGAATTAACCGTGGCATTGACTTTTTCAATCCATTCCATCCGAATCCCTCCCGTATATAGCTATGTTCCGGGGAAAGAAAATAACGCAGGAAAACAAGAAAAAATACAGGATGATTCTCTGGATGAAATTGTTCTTGAAACCCCCTCCGATCTATGGTATAATGTATAAAAATACCAAATATCGGAGGTTTTTATTATGCCAAATTGGTTAAAGGACGCGGTATTCTATGAAATCTATCCGCAGACCTTCTGCGACAGCAACGGAGACGGTATCGGCGATATCAACGGCATCATATCCAAACTGGACTATGTGAAGAGTCTGGGATGCAATGCGATCTGGCTGAACCCGGTTTATGATTCTCCATTTATGGACGCCGGCTATGACGTGCGGGATTATTACAAGGTAGCCGAGCGTTACGGCACCAATGACGATCTGAAGCATTTATTTGAAGTTGCCCACGAAAAGGGAATCAAGATTCTGCTTGACCTGGTTCCGGGCCATACATCGGATCAGAATGAATGGTTCCTGAAGAGTAAGGAAGCCGAACCTAACGAGTACAGCGGCAGATATATCTGGACAGACTGCGTATGGGAAGCGCCGCCGCAGTATCGTCTGCTTTGCGGCATCACCCCGAGAGACGGAAACTATATGGTCAATTATTTCAGTTCACAGCCGGCGCTGAATTACGGTTGGAATAAAATCACTCATCCGGCATGGCAGAAGAAACCTTCTGATCCTGACTGTATTGCGACCCGTGAAGCGATCAAGGATGTCATGCGTTTCTGGCTGGATATGGGGTGTGACGGCTTCCGTGTGGATATGGCGGATTCGCTTGTCAAGGGTGAAGACGGCGAGAAGCCCGAAACCTGTAAAATCTGGCGGAATATCCGTAAAATGCTGAATAAGGATTATCCGGAAGCGGCGATGATATCGGAATGGTGTAATCCGAAAGTGGCGATCGGCGCCGGATTCCATAGTGATTTCTATCTGGATCATGATACGAACGGCTATCGTATTCTGTTCCGTGATAAGAATCGAAAGACAGGCGAATGTAAAGCTGTTTTCGGCAAAAACGGCAAAGGCGATATCATGAAATTCCTGAAAGAATATCTGGACGATCTGAAGGGTACGAAGGGCAAGGGATATATCAGTTTCATCACCTGCAATCACGATACCCCCCGTATGACAAAAATGTTCACGCCGGAAGAAGCCAGACTTGCCTATGCATTTGTATTTTTAATGCCGGGCGTACCGTTCTTATACTACGGTGACGAAATCGGCATGTCCTATCGGGAAGGGCTGAACAGTAAAGAAGGCGGTTACAGCCGTACCGGAACCCGTACTCCGATGCAGTGGGACAGCAGTGAAAACCATGGATTCTCCACAGCCCCTGCCGATCGGTTATATCTGCCAGTAGATACTTCCGAAACGGCGGTAACGGTAGAAGCCTGTGAGAAAGACCCGGATTCTATCCTGAACACGCTGCGAAAAGTCATTGCCCTGCGTCACGAAAACAAAGATCTGCAGGCTGACGGACCGTTCAAAGTAGTATATGCGAAGAAGAATACATATCCCTTTATCTTCCGCAGAGGCAGTTTCCTGATTGCGGTGAATCCCACCGATCAGGTACAGAACGCTCCCTTTATGTCCGCTTGTGAAACCGTTTTTGCCATCGGCAGTGCATCGTCAGATCAGAACACCCTCACCATGCAGCCGCAGTCTCTTGTGGTAATGAAAGAACAATGAACCCGTTTTTTGGGGAGAACTTTTCTTGAGGAGAAAAGTTCTCCCCAAACCCCTTTCAAAAGACCTTTTTGACTTTTAAGGTACTTTTCTCTTTACGAGAAGCAAAAATCATGTTATAATTTGGAAAGAAATTGTGTAGGACAAAAACATTCAAATTAATTCGAACTAAGTGAATAACAAAGTCGTTTTTTTTAGGAAGGGGGTTTGGGGGAAACCTTTTGTTTTTAAACAAAAGGTTTCCCCCAAAGGAAGTACCGGGATGCTGAACGAAGGAGAAAAATTAGAGCCACTGGGGAAGGGTGTCAGGGTGATCGTGTCGAAGAACCACCGGTTCGGAACAGATACGGTATTACTGGCGCATTTTGCCAGAGCCGAAAAGAGTAGAAAAGCGTGTGAACTGGGGACGGGATGCGGTGCGATACCGCTGATCTGGAGCCGTGAGAAAGACGGACCGTCGGAAATCACGGCGATCGATATACAGCAAGAGGCCTGTGATCAGCTGCAGCGCAGTGTCAGGATCAACGGACTCGGGGAGACAATTACGGTAATATGTGCGGATCTGCGGGAACTGAAGGGAAAAGCGGAGTTTGGTTCCTATGATCTGGTAGTATGTAATCCGCCGTATAAGGCAGCCGGTACAGGGATCCTGAATCCGGAAACGTCTCATCGGATTGCCCGTCATGAACTGTCCTGTACGATGGATGATATCGCAAAAACGGCGGCGGGATTACTGAATTATTCAGGACGACTCTGTATGTGTCAGAGACCGGAGCGGTTATGTGATCTGATGGAAGCCATGCGGCGGCATGATATCGAACCGAAACGGCTTCGTTTTGTACAGCAGAGACTTTCCAAAGCACCGAAACTGTTTTTGCTTGAAGGCAGACGAGGCGGACGACCTAACGGGCTTGTCGTGGAACCGACTTTGATGATAGAAAATGAAAACGGTACCTGGTCAGAAGAGATGATCCGTATCTACGGTGCCTATAAGGAGGATTACCTGTAAAATGAGCGGTAAGCTATATGTCGTAGGGACGCCCATCGGCAATTTGTCAGACTTTTCGCCGAGAGCGATCGAAACCTTACAGCAGGCGGATTTTATAGCCGCCGAAGATACCAGAGTGACGATCAAACTATTGAACCGGTTTGATATACATACGCCGATGGTCAGTTATCATAAATTCAATACGCAGGATCAGGGAGAGGAAATCTGTCAGCGGATCGAACAGGGGGAAAACTGTGCGATCGTATCGGACGCCGGAATGCCGTGTATTTCGGACCCGGGGGAAATCTTAGTGCGTCAGTGTGCCGAACGGAATATTCCGGTATGTGTGGTACCGGGACCGACGGCGCTGGCTTCAGCGATTGCGATTTCCGGACTGCCGACAGGACGCTTTACCTTTGAGGGTTTTCTGACGGTCAATAAACCCAACCGAAGGGAACACTTGCTGTCACTGATCAACGAACCCAGAACCATGGTGTTCTATGAAGCGCCGCATAAACTATCGGCGACACTGCGTGATATGTACCATTATTTCGGTAACCGGAAAATTGCCATTGTCCGGGAACTGACAAAAGTACATGAAGAAGTGATCCGTACAACACTGGAAAAGGCAGTGGAACTTTTTCCGGATGATCGTGTCAAGGGTGAGATCGTATTGGTCATCGAAGGCGCTCCTGTCACGAAAAAACAGGACGATACGCTGGAAGGTGCCGTGACACTGGCAATGGAATTGATGGAAAACGGTTTTTCCCCGTCCGATGCCGCCAAGGAAAGCGCCAGAATGACCGGATTCAAAAAAGGGGAAATCTATAAACAACTGCTGAATGAAAAGCAATAATCCGTTCTTCACTCAGAAGCCGGAATAACACTGAGACAGCATTGTGAAAAGAGACGGAATGAAAAATGAAAGAAGAAACACAGCGTTATCTTTGAAGAAAAAATTGAGCGGAAATGACTGAAAATAACTGAATGAAAACGAAAGAGGGTAATCAAATGGAAGTGATACTTGCCTCCGCATCACCAAGAAGAAAAAAACTCCTGACTATGCTCTATCCGGATTTTCGTGTCATCGTATCGGATATCCGGGAACTGGTGCCCCGTGACTTATCGGTAGAGCAGTGTCCGGAGTATCTTGCCCGTATGAAAGCCGAAGATATTGCCAGCGGCTATGAAAAATCACTGGTAATCGGCTGCGATACCTCCGTTATTATTGACGGAAAGATTTTGAATAAACCGAGAAGTACCAGTGATGCCCGCACCATGATGCAGCTGCTTTCCGGACGTACCCATCAGGTGATCACCGGTTGTTGTCTGTATCACCAGGGACAGTTTCAGAGCTTTTCCGAGACGACGGAAGTAGAATTCTATCCCTTGAGCGAAGAAGAGATCGAGACATATATCCAGTCTTCCGAGCCTTATGATAAAGCAGGCGGCTATGGGATCCAGAATCGTGCGGCATTGTTTGTCAAGGGAATACACGGAGATTATTATAACGTGGTAGGACTTCCGATTGCCCGACTGAAAAGAGAGATCGATACCTTTCTGACAAGAGACTTCTCACAGCCTGAACCGGAACCCAAAACCGACAAAAAAAAGAGTAGGTCAAAAAAATAAGCAGCGATTCCAATCGGGAACTGTCATGAACCGGACGGAATCATACGAAATCATACGAAATCATAGGGAATGGCAATGATTCCGCATATACCGCATCTTCTGTGCATAGAGTGAAAGCATAGGAGGTGCGGTATGATTTTGAGAAAAAAGACGATCAGGTTTCTGTCATGGATGACAGCGTTTTTTCTATCCGTTTCAGGATCGGTCATTCTGACAGGAAACGGGCTGACATCAACGGTTTCGGCATTGTCGGAAGATTCGATTTCTGCTCCGTCAGCCGTTCTGATGGATGCCTCGACCGGTCAGGTATTATTTGAGAAGAATCCCCACGAAATCAGAGCCTGCGCATCGATCACGAAGGTAATGACGCTGTTGTTGGTAATGGAAGCGTTGGAGGAAGGAAAAATCGCTTTATCGGAAACGGTTACGGCTTCCGCACATGCTGCGTCGATGGGAGGATCGGATATCTGGCTGGAGCCGGGTGAAACGATGACGGTTGACGAGATGATCCGTGCCACGATCATTGCTAGTGCCAATGATGCGGCGGTAGCGCTGGCGGAATATGTCAGCGGAACCGAAGAGGATTTTGTTGCACGGATGAATGAACGGGCAGGGGAACTGGGAATGAACGAAACGGTATTCAAGAACTGTAACGGACTGGATGAAGAGGGACATCTGACGAGTGCCTATGATGTAGCGCTCATGTCAAGAGAACTGATCCGTCACAGGAAGATACTGGATTACAGCGGAATCTGGATGGACGAACTGCGGGGCGGCAAAACGCAGTTAGTCAATACGAATAAACTATTGAAAAGTTACCCTGGCATAACGGGACTGAAAACCGGCACAACCTCCCAGGCAGGAAGCTGTATCAGCGCAACCGCAGAACGGGACGGTCTGAGTCTGATAGCCGTGATACTGGGCAGTTCCAGCGGCAAGGAACGGTTTACCGATGCTGCGGCGCTGCTGGATTACGGATTTGCCGGATATGCTATGGCAGAACCTGCCGTTCCGGAAGATGCCGTGCGGACGATTCCTGTCAGAAACGGCATGACCGGTGAAGTGCTGACGGCAGTGCCGGAAGTATCGTCCGTCCTGATCAGAAAGGGAGAGGAAAAGAAGATTACTTCTGAAGTGATACTGCCGACGGAACTGGAAGCGCCGATCTCACAGGGGGAAAAACTGGGAGTTTTGCTCTATAAAAACGGCAGTGAACGGATAGGGGAATATCCGATCACTGCCGCAGGGGAAGTCAAAGAAATCAACTTCGGAGATGTTTTTCAGCTGCTGCTGTCCGCAATGGCTCACTGAAAATATTGAAAATTTTGGGGAAACCATCAAGATTCAGTCAGAGGTTTCCGTGGAACTGTTTTCGGAATTGTCAGAGGAGTTGTCAGAGGTACTATCGTCAGTATGAGTTCCGGCAGTATCTCCTTCCGATTCTTCGGAATCATCTTCGGATTCTTCCTGATTCAGTACGGAAGTATATTTCAGATCATAGAGCGCGAAAGCTTTTTCGAAAAGCAGATGACAGTCATAATACTTGGTATAGAGCGTCAGACCGTTCATGACGGCAGCCACAAAGGTATGACCTTCTATCGTAGCGGAAGCAACGACAGAAGTACCGGCTTCATCGGTAAAACCGGTTTTGATACCGTCACAGTATCTGGAATAGACTTCGGAATCCGGAAGAATCAGTTTATTGGAGTTCGTCCAGTACATTGTCTCACCGCTGATCAGTTCCCATTCCGCAGAAACTTTGGAACAGGAATTGTTGACAATGGGAATCGACTTGGCATATTCTCCGATAATGGCAAGATCTCTGGCACTGGTAAAGTGGTTATCGTCATGCCATCCGTCAGGGGTGACATAGTGAGTCTGAGAAGCGCCGATATCCTGAGCGGCTTCATTGACAAGATCCATGAAGACCTTGACGGCTTCTTCATTGGAGAGTTTCGGATCTTCGGAATAGATCCTTCCGCAGTTAACGGCGATGGTATAGGCAGCGTCATTACCGGAGGGAAGCATCAGGGCATCCAGAAGCATCTCATACGTAAGAACCATTCCCTGCTGAAGTCCGGCAATACTGGAATCCCAGTTGATCAGGGTGATTTCATCGCCGACAGTGATGACGGTAGACGGATCGGTAATAATCTGACTGGAAACGATAGCGGTCATCATTTTGGTGGTGCTGGCAGGGAAACATTGTTCGGTGCCGTTTTTCATATAGATAATTTCATCGGATGTAACGTCATAGAGGGCGACAAACTGAGAAGTGAGCTGGTCATCCAGAATATCGATCGTCTCACGGGAGAAACGGCTGAGATTATCCGTATGGGTATGTTTCTGTTCAAACAGGAGTCGTTTTTGTTCCGGTTCAGACTCTTCCTGTTTCGAAATCTCGGTAATCGCCTCAATTGCTTTGGAGACTTCACTTTGTGAAGAGATTTCTTCGATTTTGGCAGGAGCGCTGCTTTTATTACAGGAGAAGGAAACCAGAATAATGACGATGATCAGGAAAGCCAGAACGGAAAGAATGGCAGCGATCCTGATCACTCTCCGGCGTCTTGCCTGAGCGATGCGGTACTGACGGTATTGATTTCGCATAATCTCATCATAGTTTCTGCTCTGTGACGAGCTTAACGGTCTTTTCTGAGGGGGTTTCTTCTGAGGCGTATTCATAAGCGGACGATCCTTTCCCATTCTCATTCATTTTTGTCATCCGGTGAGGAAGATAAGCGGTAAGGGAAACTGCAATGGTTATTCCGGTTTTATAATAATCATATTAAAATGTACCTTATTACACCGTAAGTGTCAAGGGATTTTGAAAAATTGGCATGAGAAATAATTTCCAGGGAGCCGAGAAAGATTTGTGGATAATGACAAGGAATATGACAAAAGTGTGTTTTATCAGTCCGTTATTATCCTTCCTTATCCCGATCCGGGAAGAAACAGCCGTTTAGTTAATTGCTGATCCGGCAACAATAGCGGATGATATTTCAAAAAGGTGTATCGGTTTTCAGTCATCTGAGCCGATACACCTTTTGGTATGTCGGAAGTGATAGTGGTTTCCAAAGGGTCCGAGAGGGATTCATGTGACGGATTCCGATGGCTGATCGGGAAAGGTAACGTTCTGTCCGGGCAGCCGTTGTAGGAAATTGTTTCTGAAAAAAATGATAATCAACCGTATCCGGAAGATTATTCATTTTTGACGGGAAAACAAAGTTGACATAGCTTATAAGGCGGACTTTTTGATCAATTACACACAATATACACACAATGTTTCAGTGCTTCAATTCAGACAGTAAACCGTATATCATCAATCCGTCACAGATGGAATACATCAAGCAGAATGTGTTCAACTACTTCGGCACCAACGAGCATATCTTACAGAACAAGTTCACGCCGGATGAATGGAACGCTTACTACGAGGGCAAGATAGAGCCCTTCGCTCTGGAGATCGGGCTTGTTCATACCAACATGACATTTACCGAGAGGGAAAAAGCTTTCGGCAATCAGATATTCTTCAGCTCCAACCGCCTACAGTATGCAAGCATTTCGGATAAAATCAACTATGTCGTTCAGATGGGTGACAGAGGAAGAACAAGCATCAACGAAGACAGAGAGTTCTTCAATCTGCAGCCTATCGAGGACAGTGACAGGCATTTTATCAGGGGTGACAGGTACGACTGACTGTGCAGAAGCGTGTGACTGAAATTTTAAGTAAAAAAGAACCACCGGCAGGAATGCTTTTGTCTTGCCGGTGGTTTTGTATTTCACAACCTTACACACGATCTAAACACAATCTGCTGACTTTTACAGAAATCAGCAAGGGTTAAAAGTCTTTATTTATGCGTTTTTTGCTTTTGTACTTGTAATATACTTTGTCGGAAAAACAAATCCGGAGGGAAGAACCCTCCGGGGAAAAGCAGTGTAGGACGGAAACAAATCAGTCCTGATATTCGGAAGTAAGACCGTAATATTCTTCCAGAGTAAGACCGCTGTCGGAAATTTCCTTTGCTTTTTCGATACCGAGATAGCGGATATGCCAGGGTTCATATTTATAACCGGTGACATCTTCCTTACCTTTGGGATAGCGGATGATAAACCCGTATTCCATACAATGCTGTTCCAGCCAACGGGCTTCGGCGGTATCGGCGAAGGCGTCGGCGGTGGTATTGACATCAATCGCCAGTCCGGTCTGATGTTCGGAATGACCGGGACGAGCCGAGCAGCGGTCAGCTTCCTGGGTACCGCGATCCCAGACATAGGACTGATAGGTATAGCGTTGTGTTTCATAGCTGCGGAAGTCAGAGATATCCCAGATCGAAATACCGTCCTGAGCGGCGGCTTCCGTGAGCAGACAGAAAGCATTGGCGGCTTCTTTTTCCAATCCGCTGCCGTAATTCTGAGGCAGACCGTAAGTTTT
>CACYCN010000158.1 GCA_902772895.1 uncultured Ruminococcus sp. | reverse complement strand
CCTTTTTCCGTCCGCAATTTTTTAAGGGTATTTGAAAAAACAGACTCATGATATTATTCTCCATTATTTTTTACTGACAAAAAGTTACTATCAATATTCCATCTAACCATTATAAACAATAACCTCCAACAAGCACAAGATGTTTTGAACATTTTGGCTGTTCCATTTTGGAACAGCCACACTCCTATTTTGGGGATTGCTATAAACGGGATGTTCCGATAAAAAAGCCGCCCTATCTTATCCAGACAGGGCAGCCTTTTCATGCTACAAGATATTCCGTATCCATCCTATCAGACAGACACATCCTATCAGACAAAAACAGTCGGAAGTCAACGGATACCGTAAAGACAGGTATTTCTTTTACGAAAGACGGTCATGAACTTGCTTTCGCTGCAACATCAACCGTTAAGATTACTTCTTCCGTGTTACCTTCCGCATCCTTTACCACTACCTTGATATCGTAGCTGACTGCCGCAGCGGGTTTAAAGGCTGCGGTCTTTGTTGTGTAAGGCTCAGCCATCCGATACCATGTGCTGCCGGAGGTCTTCTTGAAGAAGAACGCAAAGGTATAGCCGCCTGCTGCGTATTCAGCGCTTTATACGCCCGACTCACATCTTCATATAATGTCTGTCCTTTATCAGAAACGGCATGCTCATATAAAGTCTTATCTGCCCCTTCGTCCATCGCCTTTTTGAATGCCGGCATTTTTTTGAATAGTTCCGCTGTCTTCATAAACTGATCATCGGTAATGTGTTTGAACTCACCGTTCCTGCGTCTTGTCTTGATGTGATTGGCCGCCGCTATCGCCGCATACTGCTTCTCAGACTCCCTTCTGTCAGGGTACTGTTCCTCATCAAGCTTCCCCTTTTCCGCGCGGAGCTTTGTCTGCGCTTCTGTCAGCTTTCTCTCCACAATATCCGGAACCGGATCTCCCGTTCCTAAATAACGCTTATTGCGCAGAACATTTCTCACAATCTCCAGCTTTGTCCTGTCATCGGAATTCAGCTTCTTCTTCTTCGGCTCTTGCTGCGGGTTTTCGGTGTGATCGCTGAGTTTATAATCCTCATAGTCTTTCGCGCATATTTTCAGATTCTGTACCGCCTCTTTATATCGCTTATACTCCGTGTTCTCATCTATGATATTTCCCTTCTTCCGGGAATCCAGAATGTCCTTCGTTACTTCTGTCATATTGTCGATCGCCATGCAGAAGGACAGGTATTCCGTGGAATCATTTATGATCCCCCGCGCATTTGTCGCCAGTACCTTCAACGACCGCAGATAATCCATCGTCTCTTCTTGGATGACCGGCTTGTTGCCGGCTGCCGGAACGTCCTGATCCTGAATCAGCGGTGCCTGATTGACCGCTGCCTTAACCACCGGCTCCTGAATCAGCGGTTCTTCCTTGTGATGCTGCCGCTGCGCTGCGGGGGCAAAGCCGCTTTCAAGCCTTGTGTTATATGCCATCCGGATCGTCAGATCATTCATCGCCTTTTCCATCGCATTGTATCTTCTTCTGGAATTGGCGTTATCCTGCTTGCCTGCCGCCTGGTTTTTTTCAAATTCCTCTTCCTTGCGCTGCTGATACGCCTTCATTCCCGCAAGAACTTCCTCCTGTTTGGCTTTTATCTCCGGCGTAACGGCTGCCTTATCGCCATGAAGAAATGCCAATTGGTTCGCCTGGTACATTTTGTTCAGCGCTTTCATGTCCTTCAGAACCTTATTGTAAAACCGGGATGCCATCTGATCGAGCTCGTCGATCTCGTCGGGATCAGCGTCTAATATATATCCCAATCCTAAACCCGTGCGCTGGGGAACATACTTGAATTCCGCATCGGGGTCCCGATCCGGACGTATTTCTGCGTGCGCCGATCCTACAAGGATATTTTTGACCTCCCATGATTCAGGATTCTGTTTTCCGTCCTTCATTTTGGGAATGTTGTTTTCCTCGTCTATCATTTGGCAGATATATCCGATTGCCCCGTTATTTGTCGTTATCAGATAATTGAGCGCATAATCCTTATACGGCGAACCGTTCATGTTTTCCAGTATGGTTTTTTCGTTTGGCATGATTGATTCCTCCTGTTTTTACTGTTTTTTCGGCTTTCTGATAGTAATACCCGGTTCATCCCCGTTCGGGTGCATCCGTTTTCTGGTTTTTCGTTTCCGTTGTTTCCGTCGTCTGACCGGAAGACCCGCCTTTGTATTCGATACAAAGCATCGTCAGATCGTCGAATTGTTCCGCCTCCTTCACGAATTCATCCACGGCGGTACGGACATTTTTCAGGATCTGCTCCGGACTGGCCTGTGTATCCTTGTTGAGCGCATCTACCATCCTGCCTAACCGGAATAACTCTTCTCCATCATTCGTCGCTTCCGGTACTCCGTCTGTATAGACAAACAGCTTGGCGCCCGGTTCCAGTATCAACTCGTAATTGTGATATCTGGTTCCCGGCATTCCTCCCAGTACCAGACTCCTTCTGTCCTTTATCAGTTCGAATTTTCCCCCCGGCTTCATCATCACCGGATATTCGTGGCCCGCATTGGCTGCCGTGAGCTTTCCGGTGGATATCTCAAGGATTCCCAGCCATGCCGAAACAAACATCTCTTCACTGTTGTTTTTACAGATGGAACCGTTTGCTTCATACAGGATATCCTCCGGTGAACGATTCATCTTGGCAAAGTCTGCTATGACGATCTTCGCCGCCATCATTACCAGCGCCGCCGGAACTCCCTTTCCCGATACATCCGCGATCACTAAACACAGATGATCTTCGTCTATCAGGAAGAAGTCGTAGAAATCGCCGCCGACTTCCTTCGCCGGATCCATCGACGCATATAAATCAAATTCCTTTCTGTCCGGGAACGGCGGGAAATCAGTCGGTAACATTCCTGTCTGGATATTGCTCGCCGTATGAAGCTCGGTGCTGATCCTCTCTCTTTCCAGATCCTCCTGATGCTTTGCTTTCAGCCTTTTTAACCTGAAATGCAAAATCAACTGTACCACTCCGCAGAGTATCAGAATGACGATGACCGCAATTACAATATAAAACCAGATTTGCTCCGTGATCGCCTTTTCTTTGATAATGTCCGCCGATACAATGATATCCTCCGTATCGTTGTCACCCAGTATCCTGAGAATAAACCGATATTCCCCTCCCCACAGGTTCGTGTAATCAACCGGCATCAGCTGATCTCTGTCGAGCGTTACGGGCTGGTTATCAAATCCTTCCAATCGATAGGTTACCTGTGGCTTGACAAGGGAATAATTGAAAACATAACTGTATATCTTGATCTTCCGCACGGTCGGCGGCAAATGAAAACTGCCCTTTTCATCCGGATAGATCTTTTCTCCGTCAGCGTCAATGAATGGTATGCTCGCTTTCAGATTACTGCTGTCCGAACTGAAATTTTCAATGTCTACCTGCGCGATTCCGTTATTGCCTGCCATGATAAGGATGCCGTCTTCGCTCAGATAGCTATAGGAATTGGCGGTGACAATATAGGGTACCCCGTCCGATAAACCGTAATGCGAATAATCACTTATGCTGTCCTTTACCATATCCTCTGTCGGAATGATGTAGATTCCGTTACTGCTCAGTACCCACATCATATCTTTACTGCTCTGATATAGGTCAAAGTTATTCATATAGGGAAAGGTCGTCACCGTTCTGATTTTGTAATCAGGTGTCATTTCGACTATCGAATTCCCCGTTACGAGCCAGTAAAGATCACGTGTCCTGTCATGTTTGATGTGCATGATGACATCAGACGTAAGACCGTCCTTTTTCCCGATATTGCGGACCTGATCTCCGTTGATGATATATAGCCCGCTGCCGTTCGAGCCTAAGAGAATATCTCCGTTTTCTCCGTTGGCAACGGTCAGGCTGTCCGTATTGGTAAGTCCCTCTTTCTCCGTATAGTGCCTGATCGCCTTCCCGTCCTTGACAATATCCATGCCGCCGTCCAGCGCTACCGCTACGGCGCCGTCGTCCAGTTCACATACATTCCGTATCCGGAACGATGTCATATTCTCTATCGGCCTGTAATATCCGTTCTCCAGACAGACAAGACCGAATAATCCCCAGTCTGATATCCAGAGTCTGTTGCGGCTGTCAGCGTACAGCGCACGGATTCTTTTTCCTGCGTACATCTGGATCAGTTCGTCTTCAAATTGGGGATCGTTTGCAACTCCTACCATATAGTCTGACATCACGCCGCTGTCGTCGATCACGATGCTCCGGAGGATTTTTACGGGACTCTCAATATAGATTATCAGAAAAAGGCTCAGGAAAACAGAAAAGAGAAACGGTATCAGGAGTATCTCAATATCAAACAGAGTTTCGTTGAGAAATTTGATAAAAACCGCAAGATTCTCATGGATGTTTTCGGCCCGGAAGGAAAAATGCCTACAAACGCCACTACCGATCAGGAAACCATCGACGAATACAATAACATAAAGCTTGACGTGCCTGAGGGAATGGACAAGGAAACGGCAATGTGTATCATTTTAGGCTGCTGCTT
>CACYCN010000157.1 GCA_902772895.1 uncultured Ruminococcus sp. | reverse complement strand
CCATTCCTGTCTTACCGTTTTCAAGGTCAACAAAGGCACCAAACTTTGTAATGCCCGAAACCTTACCCTCTACAATCATTCCTACCTCAAGACTCATAATAAAACCCGTTTTCTCCTCTCAGTCGCCGGCAATGTTAATATATACAACTTCACCGTTTTTTACATAACCCAGATCCTCTCTCGCGATTCGTTCGATATAATCGGCGTAGGAATCCAGATCATTTTTCTCTACCGCATCAGCCACTCCTTTCAGTTCTTCGATCTTGATACTCTGGAGTGAAATCGTATCATCAAGATCGGCCAATTCCTGTTTTGCATTCTTGATTCTGACGTTCTGATCCACAATCGTGACGGCAATATAAATAACGAAAGCCACGACTGCGATATACAGAAGCCAGTTCAGTTTTTTGCGGGGCTTACGTATCTTTGCAGTTTTGGGGGACTTTTCGGCCTTTACGGACTGATGAATTTTTTTCGTCAATGTGTGATTCACCTTCTCTCAAAACAGTTCTGACACTTCTGATGCAACGATATTATTATACAACACTCATCAACAATAATGCAAGAGAATTTAACTAATTTTTTATATTTTTTATCTTTTTTAGCAATATTTGACAGCTATTGACTGTATATTTTGACAAATTCTTGAAAACCCTACCGATCGGATCGGCAAACAGATGATATACTTTCAAAACAAATCCCACAATCACGAAAGAAAAACGCAGAATCCATCTTCCCAATGTCAGATACAGTACCGTAAATGCCAGGATCTGTGCCAGAAGTGAATAATATCTGACCGTGCCTTCCGTCAGCGAAAGCGCAAACAGAAAATTGATTACCCCGCAAAAGAAAACAAATAAGGCGTCTTCCGTAAATAACCGCCATTTCCCCGGCGGAAAAACAATCCTGAGCAGCGCAATGACAAGATATACCACACATAATGCAGCCCCCAGCACGAATGACCATAAAAATATCCAGGTTTGCTGAACAAGCGTCGGTTCCATTCGCTCACCTACCGGAATAATCGGGAAAAGAAACCGCCTTCTGTTTTACGGTTCTCCATGTATACCAGAGAATCGATCTGACCGTCCATCTTCAATTCTCCGGTTTCGTGGCTGAAATGATCGATATGCAGTCCTTCTCCTTTGACACTCAGTTCACCGAGTTCTGTCTGAAGGATCACACTCTGTTCATCGAAGCCTGACACATCACAGACCCCTGACAGCGTCATTCCTTTTCTGTCTTCCAAAATCAGAGAATGCTTTTTCCTGACAACACTTTTTTCCTCCATGCTCATACGCCTGCCCTTCTCACAAGAATTCATGCCGGTGTTCCCACACTCATTCTTATGCGGCTTCTGACGTATTTATAACCGGAATTCATCTGTCCGCTTCAGGAAAGCTTATCCGGAGATGTACGGAAACTCAGGAAATGATTTCATACATCAGACCGGCATCTTCTTTTCTGGCATATTCATTGATGGAAAGCACCTTCGCTTTCATGGGATGCGTACCCATACTGATTTCCAGGATATCGCCTACCTTGACCTCATAGGACGCTCTGGCAGGTTTCTCATTGACCAGGACCCTGCCAGCGTCACACGCTTCATTTGCTACGGTTCTGCGCTTGATCAGTCTTGATACTTTCAGATATTTATCCAGTCTCATTTCAATTCCTCCTTTTTTCTCAGAGTTCAGATATCTGCTTCCGGATAAAAAAAGAAACCGATCTGTAATCGGCTTCTTCTTATCCGTGTTAATCAATTGTTTCAAAAAGCATTACTTATCGACTGCTTCTTTGAAAGCCTTACCGGCCTTGAAAGCAGGAACTTTAGAAGCAGGAATGGTGATCTTTTCCTTTGTCTGGGGATTGCAGCCGATTCTTTCGCTTCTCTCATGACGCTCAAATGTGCCGAAACCAACGATACGGACTTCTTCGCCCTCAGCAACCTTCTCAACAATGGTATCAAACAGTACGCTGACAGCCTTCTCCGCATCCTTTTTGGAAAGATCAGCCTTCTCCTTGACGATATCGATCAGATCAGTCTTGTTCATTTTCATTTCCTCCGTTTTTATCTTTTTTTGAAATGTCATCCCAGAGCTGATGAATCATTCCGGGATCAGATTTCTGTATTTCAATGCCCTGTGCTCCGGCAGCGGCTTCTAACGCCTTAAACCGGGCGATGAAATCATCGCAGGCAAAGTACAGCGATTTTTCGCAGTCGGTATGCAGGAACCGTGACAGTCCCGTCACACTCAGCAGTAATTCTCCCATCTGCCGCTCATAATCCTGCGTCTGTTCAGCGAGGACAGACGCTTTCAGGGCAGCCAGCTGACGTTCCGTCAGCGCTATCACATCCATGACGTTTTCATAGCGGAAACCGCCGCGGTCTGCCTTTTTCCAGAGCTTTTCGCCTCTCATCAGAGACGGCAGCGTCCGTGAAACACTTTCCATTGTCTCACTGGCAGTCGTCTGGGATTTTGACTGCATCTTGATAGCGTCCCAGTTTTTGAGAACCTCTTCGGTTGTTTCGGCATCTACCGTGCCGAACACATGGGGATGACGCAGGATCATTTTCTGACAGACATCGTCAGCTACATCATTCAGTGTAAAATGATTCTGCTCTGTTTCCAGCACACAATGGAATACTACCTGGAGCAGGACATCGCCCAGTTCTTCCCGCAGATGTTCCGTATCGTTTTCGTCAATTGCCTCCACTGCCTCATAGACTTCCTCAATAAACTCACTGCGGATTGTCTGATGGGTCTGCACCTTATCCCAGGGGCAGCCGTCCGGCGCACGAAGTTTTTTGACGATCCCGATCAGATCATTGGCGTCATAGTGTTCCTTAAATGTAAAGCTCACAGATTTGCTCTCCTTTTCCTCGCAAACGGGACAATATCTATTTTACCTTATCAGCTTGCGTTTTTCAAGTATTTTTACAATTTTATTTCCCTTTGGCATCTGCAGAACATCTTCCCGCTTAATGGCTCGGACCAGCAGCAATGCAATCACATAAACGACGATTGCCACAATGACGGCAAGAATGGTGGCAATTCTCTGACGGAAGAATAAATCAAAGAAAATTTCAGAGAAATAAGCCGCTGCGCCGCATACCGCAGAAGCCATCAAAGGCTTGACAAATATCGATACAAAATCGGGAACGATCTTTGTTTCCCGGCATAGTACATACAATGCGCCGATCGTAACAAATCCATAACAGACAATCGAACCGATATTGGCACCCTGGATATTGATTACCGGAATGCCGACCAGGATATAATTGATGACGATCTTGATGACCATGCCTATGGACAGCAGCTTGAGCGGGACATCCATTCGTCCGATCGCCTGCAGCATACTGCATAACGGTGTACTCGTTGCAATGAAAATGACCGAAATGCCCATCACCGCCAGCACACGGGAGCCGATTTCCGTTTCGTCAAAGACCGAACTGCCGCTGTAGATCAGGGACAGCAGCGGTTCTGCCAGAACAGACATACCGATTCCGGAAGGGATTGTCACCAGTGCTGTCACACGCATGACCGTTTCCATACTCTTTTTCATCTGTTCCTTATTTTTACTCGTCCAGGCAGCCGTAACAGACGGCAGCGCCGTGGTACCAAATACCTGTGTTACCGCTGTGATCAGCATCATCAGCGTCAGGGCAATGCCGTAACAGCCATACAAGTACGTATGAGTACTGCCGGCTTCCAGAACACTGTCCGGAATCAGCGATCCATAAACACCTTCCAGCGCTTTCGGATCTGTCTGCATAATGTTATTGATCCGGATATTGACAAACATGGAGTCTATCATATCCGCAATACTCATGACAATGGAACCGAGTCCGATCGGGATTGCCGTCCGGATCATGACCCGCAATGTCTTCCCTGCTTCACGGGGTTTCGGGGCAGCTTTCAGTTCCTCCACCGTAATACCGTCGCCGCCCCGGCGGTAACGGATATATAAAAACAGGAAGCCGAACAGGGAACCCAATGTGATTCCCGTAATGGCAGCGCCGATGGCAATCGGTATGGTAGCCGCTTCCGCATCGGCTTCTGTGGCACACTTGATGCCAAGTACAAATCCTGTATCGTAATACTGACCCATACAGTATTTTGTCACGACAAAGGATGCCGTCAGTCCTAAAAATAACTTACACGCCGCCTCAATGATCTCTGAAATCGCTGTCGGCACCATGTTGCGCATTCCTTCAAAATATCCCCGGTAAATCGACATCAGACAGCCGAAAAAGATCGTCGGGGACAAGCACAACAGCGCAAATATCGCATTGTCCGCATGAATGACCTTTACATAAATAAATCCGCCTAAGACCATTGCTAAAAAACAGGCGCAGCCTGCGATCACAAAGATCGGAACGGAAATTCTATGTATCTGTTTGACGTCTCTGAAACGCTTTTTGGTGATACTCTCCGATACCATTCTGGAAATAGCGATCGGAAATCCTGCCGTGGAAAGCATGAACAGCGGATTATATAACGCATAGGCTGCATTGAACAATCCGGTTCCGATACCGCCGTACTGATTCGAAAGCAATATTTTATAGATCATGCCCATCAGTTTGACGATAATCATGCTGGCGCCGAGTACCATGGCGCCTTTTAAAAATGACTGGGTTTTTCTTTCTCTTACTCTGCCTGCCACCAAAGCACTTCCCTTCTTCTTCACAGGCTCCTCAGGAGCCGCTGAACGGGCAGTTATCGCCGACGCTTTCATGAATATTGCACCGCATAATGTCAATTACACGGTGCAATGAAAACGTCAGCACTCAAATATCCAGATCCTCATCCAGTGTCTCTTCGGCATACGCCAGAAGCTCTTCTGTCGAGAAATCATCTTTTTTCACGGCTTTGGTAACCGGAAGACGCGAACCGCACTGATTACAGAATACGGATCCTTTGGAATTGGATGCGCCACAT
>CACYCN010000156.1 GCA_902772895.1 uncultured Ruminococcus sp. | reverse complement strand
TCGGTACACAGGCAACCGCTCTCGGCATACCGATCTTGGAGGATACCACTCTGCGCAGCATGGTGGAAATCATTGCCTCTACCAAACCGAAATCGGAAATGACTCCGCCGTTGAGCGGAAATATCGCATCCATCCGGGACGAGGTTCTGCCCAGCATGAGATAGGCTTCCTGACCGACTGCCAGAATATTGTCATTTTCCAGATTGATGGTGATCACTGAGGGTTCGTCTACAACGATCCCTTTATTGGGGAGAAAAATCCGGGTACGGGAGGTTCCCAGATCGATTGCGACATCTAATGCCATAAGCTTCTTCCTTTCCATAGTAACACTGACAGGCGTTGAGAAAATGCGACTCCGACGGATAGCTGAAACAGTTTGCGGAAAGAATCACTTTTCCTCAGCGCCTGAATTGACTCTTTATTTCTTTTGGGGATATCTCCATTATAGTACATTCTTCCCTGTGATTCAAGAATAATTATGAGATTGCGCAGAATTCCGTTACAGGGCGTGGCACTGATATGTCGTTACGGACAGATCACGGATATCCCGTTTGACAAAAGGAGATTTTTCAGAGGAAATCGATAGGATCACCGCCGGAGACAGCGACTGTGACACATAAAATCTTTTCGGCACCTGCCTGACGGAGTACCCGGCATCCTTCAGAAAGCGTATGGCCGGTGGTGCAGATATCATCTACCAACAGAATTTTTTTGCCGGCAATGTCCTGTTTGGCGATACGATAGACATTTTTGATATTTTCGGCACGTTGGGCAGCATTCAGTTCATGCTGGGGCTGGTTATTCCGGATTTTGACCAGCAGATGTTCAAAAGGAAGCGGCAGTATTCTGGCAAGGTTGACGGCAATTTCTTCCGCCTGATTGAAACCACGATTCCGCTGTGCATTTCTGAATAAGGGGATACAGGTGACAACGTCATACGCTGTCAGCAGATCCGTCTGTTTCAATTGGAGGGCAATGGCCTTGGCAAAGGAAACGCAATAATACCTGATACCGTGGAATTTCATCTGTATCAGGGCGGTCTGTACCGTTCCTTCATAACGGAACGGGGCAAGACAGCAGTCGCCGGACGGCAGAATCTGGATATACGGTTGATCCGGAATTGCCCTTCGGCAGTCAGCACATTCCGTTTCCCGACAGGAGATCAGTTTGTCACAATAAGGACATCTCGGCGGATAAAACCAGGCAAGAATCGGATTCATGATTTGATGCCCCTTTCCAGAAAGGCTTTCAGTCCTGAATAACGAAGGGTCTTTTTATTATTGTCTACCATTTTTTTCAGGGTGGAAACGTTTCCTACCAGTATCAGAAGTTTCCTGGCGCGGGTCACGGCAGTATATAACAGATTACGGTAGTAAAGCTGGGGAGCGCCGTAGTACATCGGGATAATGACGGCGTTGAATTCATTGCCCTGACTCTTATGAACCGTAGTGGCATATGCCAGTTCCAGATGGAGCAGGGAATCACTGTCGTAAATGACGTGCTTATCGTCAAAACGGATACTGGCGGTTTTGGCGGCACGGTTGATTTCCTCGATCATACCGATATCACCGTTGAATACCCCGGAACCTTCGGTTCCGTCATCCTTTGTCCAGAGAAGGTCATAATTATTCTTGGTCTGCATGACCTTATCCCCCAGACGCAGGGTATAGACCGGCATCGGTATCTCAAAACCCTTGCCTTTTGAGGGATTCAGGGCTTCCTGTAACCGTTTATTGATATCGGTAACCCCGAGTTCACCTTTTCTGCCGGGACAAAGGATCTGAATGTCCGAAAAGGCAGAGTAACCGTAGCTTGACGGCAGCCGGCGGGTACATAACTCCACAATTGTCGAGGCAATCTTTTCCCGGTCGGGAATGGCAAGGAAGAAAAAGTCATTGTCGGCACGGTTGATTTCCGGCATCTCACCGTGTACGATTTTATGCGCATTGGTGACAATCAGACTTTGCATGGATTGACGGAAAATTTCGGTGAGCTGTACCACGGGGATTTTCCCGGAAGCGATCAGATCGCCCAGAACATTGCCGGCTCCTACACTCGGAAGCTGATCGCTGTCTCCTACCATGATCAGACGGCATCCCAGCGGCAATGCCCGCATGACGCCTTCCAACAGTGTCGCGTCTACCATCGATAATTCATCTAAAATCAGCGCGTCACAGTCCAGAAGGTTTCTTTCGTTCCGTTTGAAAACCGGTCTGTCGTTTTTGTCCCACTCCACCTCTAACAGACGATGAATCGTTTTCGCTTCACAGCCGGTCACTTCCGACATCCGTTGTGCGGCTCGTCCGGTGGGGGCGGCAAGAGCTACCTTGATGCCGCATTGATGATACAGTTCGATAATGGCATTGAGAGTGGTTGTCTTACCGGTACCGGGTCCTCCTGTCAGAATCAGAAGACCGCCGGACATGGCTTCAGAAATGGCTCGTCGCTGGAGAACGGCATAGTGTATATTCTTTTCTTTTTCAAATCTGTCCAGCGCCAGTTCTACCCCGGTGATCCGGTCCGCCGGAAACTGCAGCATCATGGCGAATCGGGATGCCGCATAGGTTTCACTCTGATAGAGAGACGGTAAAAATACAAAGACCCGCTCGTCAAAGGTATCGGCAATCAGACTGCCGTCGGTAATCAGTTCTTCTACCGTTTTTTCCGTCTGTTCGGGAGGGAGTTTCAGAAACCGGGAAGCTACTTCCGTCAGACGTTCCTTCGGCAGACAGGTATGTCCGTTTCCGGCATTATAGGTGATGATATAGAGGATGCCGGCACGGATGCGGCAGATATCATCACAGGGCTTCTCCAATGCCGCAGCAATCTGATCGGCCCGCTCAAAGCTGACGGAAATTCCTTCGTCACACAGCAGATAGGGATTACTTTCGATCATACGGATGGCTTCTCCGCCGAAGGCTTTCCAGACACGGACGGCTTCCTGCGTGGAAATATGGTATTTTTCCAGATAGAGCATGACTTCACGCATTCCGAACGCTTTCCGGATCTCTGCACTGAGAACGGCTGCTTTTTCTTTGGAAATTCCCTTGATCGTTGCCAGACGTTCCGGTTCATTCTGCATGATATCCAGTGTGTTTTCACCGAAAGCGTCTACCAGTCGTTTCGCAGTGGCACGACCGATTCCCTTGATGGCGCCCGAAGACAGATATTTTAAGATACTGTCGCTTGTTGAGGGCATGAACTGTTCATAGTATTCAAAAGCAAATTGCTCACCGTAGCTGGAATGGGTTTTCCAGTTGCCGATGAGCTTGAGTTCATCACCGATATTGACATCCGACATCATGCCCACGGCTGTGGCGGTGACTCCGTCACAGAGCATGGTCAGTACGGAATATCCGTTATTGGCGTTGCGATAGATAATCTCTTCTACGGTTCCGCACAATTGCAGAAGTTCTTTTTCTGTCATAATGTTCTCCTGTTTCCGGCAGCAGGAAGTTTCACCGTCTGATAACGGCAGGCTGCCGCACCCGATTTCATTTTGCACTCACATGAGTATCCGATTCTGTTTTACACTGCCCAATATCACGAAAGCATTCATAAGGTATCAAAGACCGGCTGTGTTTCAGGAATGGCTGACGTCGGATTTTTATATCATTTATATCATTTATATCATTGCCCTTTTGCGCAGCCGCAGCTCCTTAAAAAAGTCCGATAACAGAGCGGCACATTCCTCTTCCAGTACACCGCCGATACATTCCGGACGGTGATTATAGGGCAGGGCGAACAGGTCAATGACCGAACGACAGGAACCGGCTTTCGGATCATAGGCTCCGTAAATCACCCGCCGCAGCCGGGAATTGATGATCGCACCCGCACACATGGGACAGGGTTCCAGAGTGACATACATTTCACATTCCCAGAGCCGCCAGCCGCCTAATCTGCGGCAGGCTTCATCAATCGCCGTCAGTTCCGCATGATAGAGGGCGTTCTTTCCGGTTTCACGGCGGTTATAGCCTGTTCCGACAATTTCATCGCCTTTGATGATGACGGCACCGATGGGAACTTCATGGATCGCTTCTGCTTTTTTGGCTTGTAGAATGGCTTCTCTCATCCATTTTTCTTCGTTCATGGTTTCCTCCGTTCGGGTATTGACAGGGATGGCTGTATTGTTCGGCGTATGCGGATGAGGATCAGCAGACTGATCATGGCAGTCACTGCCGATACCGCAGTCACGGAAATAAATACCGGGTATACGGCGTTTTCTCCGTATGCTATGACAGCGGCATTGTTGATCACGGATGCGGCATTTTGTAAAAAGTGTACCAGGATCGGAAAAATCAGAACGCCCGTTACATGACGCAGCCATCCTAACAGCAGTCCGCCCAAAAAAGCAAACAGGATGTTCCACCCTGACAGATGCAGCAATCCGAAAATCAGCGATGTAAGGACAATGCTCCGTACAGCACCCCATTCCCGCAGCTCCGACATCATCACGCCCCGATAAACGAATTCTTCACAAAAAGCCGGTACCGCTGCCGTGACCAGCAGCAGGACGGAAATCGTTATTCCGTTGGGTTCAAAGGTCAGACCACTGCTTTCGACGGAAAACAGTGACACTAACAGACTGAACAGTCCGTTGAGTGCCAGGATGCCGCTTAGCGCCAACAGACTGCAAAGCGCCGGCGGATAAGAATGCCGGAATGATTTGCCCCTGAAACACGTTTTCATTCCTGTCTGACGGGTAAACAGCAGCGCCGGCAGCAGCAGTGTCACAATGGAACTGAACAGCATGACCAGCATCGTGCCGGTGAAGTTCAGAGGAGATAACCATATGGCAACGACCTGCCGCAGAATCAGGTTCAGCAGCAGAATGATACATGCCAGTAAGAGACAGCGCAGCAGTTTTTGTCGGATAGGGTGTTTCGGAGAATGAAACTGTCCTTTTGCCACCGGCTCTCCCTCGCTTTCTGTGATGGCGTGATTCCGCAGATGCCTTTAAGCAGAAAAACGAATCAGTCCTGCGGTAAGGCTAACAGTGCGGCTAAACGTCCGGTATGGAAATTCAGGGAACCCTGCATCCACACGGCATACGGTTCCCGGAGCGGGGCGTCGGCGGAAAGCTCGATTGAAGAACCCAGTGTGAAAGCGCCTGCTGCCATAATGACCTTGCTGTCATAGCCCGGCATGTCCCATGGTTCGGGTGTGACGAAGGAATCAATGGGAGAGGCTTGCTGAACGCCCTGGCAAAAATGGATCAGCTTTTCGGGAGTACCGAGGAGGATCGCCTGAATGATATCGCCCCGGATTTCATGATATTTCGGTGTGACTTCATAACCCGCCAGTTCATAGAGGGCAGAAGTGAAAATGGCAGTCTTGACGGCTTCTCCCGTAACATGAGGGGCACTGAAGGCTCCCATGAACAGTTCACGGTTATTGCCCAGTGTACAGCCGATTTCCTTGCCGGTGCCGGGAGTGGTCAGACGATAGCTGCAGGCTTCTACCAGGTCTTTCCTGCCGGCAATATAGCCGCCGGTAGGAGCGATGCCGCCGCCGGGATTCTTGATCAGGGAACCTGCCATCAGATCAACGCCTGATTCACCGGGCGTTGTTTTTTCAACGAATTCACCGTAGCAGTTGTCGAGCATCACGATGCAGTCCGGCGCCAGTTCATGGGCAAGTCTGCTGATCCTGCCGATTTCTGCGGCAGTCAGCGTCGGACGCAGGGAGTAACCGCGGGAACGCTGGATATAGACCATTTTGGTATCGGGACGGATCCGC
>CACYCN010000155.1 GCA_902772895.1 uncultured Ruminococcus sp. | reverse complement strand
TGGTTTACGCTTCTGGTTTACGCTTCTGGTTTACGCTTCTGATTTACGCCTGCTTTTTGTAAGATGTTATAATGTTGATAAAATCAGAAAATCGGAGTCATTGGAACCGCAGCAGAAAAATACAGCAGGCAGGTTATCAACAAGAGGGTCAGGGGATATGATCCGGCAAGGAAAAGAGGATAGGTATGTATATTCAGGCGGGGACAGATTTTGTAAGATTTTTGTTTGGCAATTGGGATGATCATTATTATACCGAACAGAATATCCGGGTCAGTTTTTACGGCTATATTTATCACCATCTGGCCTGTCAGGGAGTATCTTACTTTTATATATATGAAGGAGAAAGCAGTGAACATTGTCGGATGCGTCCGCTCAATGCAGGAAGCGATGAGATTTATAAAAATCAATTTGTCAAAAAGTCGTTTTTTTCGAAGAAAAAGGATGATCAGCTTTATACGGCAAGTTATACCGATCTGACGGCATCTGCGGAAAAAATATTTGATCTGATGAAAAAAGAACAGAATTGTGTCATGATCATTCCGTATCCGCTGTTTCAGGAACTATTGATTCATCCGGTTCTGTCCAAGGTGATCCGGAAGCTGAATAAGAGTTCCTCCGGGAAAAATCTGTTACTGGTAACGTCACCGGTCAGTGTCATGAAGGCAAAAGGCTTACTGGTGATGGAACCGATGATTGAATGTGAGATTCTGTCAAAGGAATTAAAGGATAAATTACAGCAGGATTATTGTTGTCCGTTTGAAGAGTGGAAAGAAGAACTGTCGGATCGGATGATCTTTCTGAATGAACTGGAATATGAAAGTATTTTTTCATTGGTACAGAATTATTTCATGAAACATTTCAGTTGTCTGGAACCGATCTTTCAGGAGATGAAATGGTATGCGGGTATCATCTGGGCATGGCATCATCTGGATGCGTTTTATTACCGATATCCCTCTTTGATGAAGGAATACGGAAATCCTTACCGGCGGAATTCCGTGATTGAACAACAGCTTGGCAGTCGGGAATTCCGTCAGAAAATCAACCGAATTCTGTCGGAATGGACTGACAGGGAGAACGAAGAACCGGTAGCCTATCTGATCAGCGTTTTCGGTTCACCGGCTGACAGACACGGGGTATATCTGTGTAATGACGAAAGCCCGAAGCGATATCGTGCCATTGATGAAATCTGTCGGCTTTATGCGGAAGATGCGGGGGGATTGCCCGGCATACTGTCGGAATTGCGGCAGCTTGCGCAGCGTTATCGGCTGATACGGGAAGTCAATCCGATGGCGGAAGAGTATGTCAATCAATATATCGTACTGATGCGCAACCGGTTGTTACAATTACAGAAACAACATTGTCCGGTGAAAGAGGAACCGATAGGATTGTTCTGTCAGGCGGTCGGTTATTACTATGACCGCACCGATACGGAAATTGATCCGATTCTGGAACAGACACAATTTAAAATCGCACAGGAACGATTTGTATTATATCTTCATATGCTGCGATTGGCATTTTACGGGCGGGATGTTCGGCTGAAGCATGAACTGCTGGCAGCAGAAGGAGATTTGTCCAAAGAATACCGATGTGAACAACTGATGATCCAGGCGGAAGAATTGATTGATCTGCGGGAAGGGGAATATACCGAGACGGTCTATCAGAAAATGAAAAAACTGTCTTCCGAGATCAACAGCGAAATATATTGACCACTATGATCCGGCAATACCGGAATGATCATTTCAGCCTGCGGCAAGGCTGACGGAACAGGCGTTTCTGAGGGAAACGGCTGTCTGAGAGAGGGAAAAACCATGATGAATTTAGGAATTGACTTTGGCAGTACCTATTCACTGCTGAGTATCTATCGGAGGGAACATCTGGAAAGTCTCCAGTTTGATCTGAGCAGTCCCTATGTACCGTCAATTGTAACTTATGATGTTCTGCGGAAGGTGTATGATTACGGGACAGTCGCCAAGAGTCTGTCAGGCGGACGGAATATCCGCAGTTTCAATGCCTTCAAGATGCTGCTCAATGCACAGATGGATGAAAACGAGCTGCAGAAACGTGGATATGACAGGATCAATACACCGGAGGAGATTTCCTATCTGTTCTGGAAGTCCGTACTGGAAAAGGCAATGCGTCAGGTAGGGGAAGAACGGATCGGTACGGTTGTGATCGGTGTACCGGAGATCTGGGGTTCCAGTTTCAATACGGTAGACGGACGGCGTGCGGTATCGGAGATATTCAGAAGATTTTCGTTTATTGAGAATGTCCGGGTCGTGAGTGAACCGGCAGCCGCCAGCGCCTTTTTTGCCTATAACTATCAGCAGGAGACAGGGGAAGCCCTTGACGGAAAAGTATTACTGATCGATTACGGCGGCGGAACGCTGGATATTACCCTGACCAGGGTGTCAGACTGTGACGGTAAGATGGAAATCAAGGTACTGGACAGAGAAGGCTTTGGTGAAAACTTTGAGGGAAAGATCGGCAATGCCAGTATTCTGTATATGGAATCCCTTCTGCGATGTGCGATCCGGGAAGCCGGTATTACAGAGGAAGATCCGGTTTCTGATCCTGCTTTTTCGAAGTGTCGTTATAAACTGGAGGAGATTCTTCAGCAGAGAGTGGATATCATCGACAGTATTTTTGAATCCTACGGTCAGACGCCGGAGATTCTCGAAGAAATTCCGCTGGCAGAAGAAGAGATCTTTTTCCGGAAACAGGATGTGGTTGTTACCTACGGACAGATGTATCGGGTTTATCAGCAGGAGATTGCGCCGGTACTTCAGAAAGCGCTGAGTCGTTTCCGGGATAAGGCTGAATTACGGGACGATCATTTCAAGATTGCACTGGTTGGCGGATTCGGTAATTTCTATCTGGTCAGACGACAGGTCTATGACAGTTTCCATATCATCTCGGATGATGAACGGATTACCGGTATCATTCGTCATAAGGAAGACTGTGAAAAAGCCATTTCACTGGGCGCGGCATTGCTTGCCAACGGAATTGTAACGATCCGTGAAACCTTCCATTATTCACTTGGTATTTATTCCACCGATCCCGGCACCGGTGAGATATTCTATCGTTATGCGATCAATATCAATGATGAGATTCAGTATGATCATAACTATATGGTGACCGATAAGAACGGGAAAAATTATGTATATCTGTCGGCGACAGGGGATCTGGATGTACTGTTGCTGAACCTTGGGACTGATAACAGTACCGCACGGCATCTTTCGCCGAAACCGCAGATTGCCCGGAAACTCAAGGGCGTCATCAACAGCCGTTATCATACGGCACTGATCGGTTTTTCCGTCAGTCACAGCGGTTTACTGAGTCTGCATGTACAGGATTATGATTACCTTCGTGAACAGGTGACGGATGAACATATTATCGAATTGACAACCTTTAAGGATATGTTTGACCAGACAGAGCTTTATTGAGCCGGAATATGCTGAACCGGCAGCGAAAAGAGGGCAGATCGGATGGAATTTCGGGAATTATACAGAAGACTGAATCAATATCAAACCCAGGATACCGTCACGCTGCGGGATCTGATGTGTATTTTCTTTGAGGCAACGGGAGGAATCAGCGCCGAAACCGGTCAGCGGATTCCGGACCTGTCTCTTGGTGATCCGAAGGAAACGGTGATCAGACTTTCCCAGACGGCAAGACTGTTGGTAGATATCTATCATAAACACCAGAAGGAACTGGAAGAAGCGGTCAATATTCCCCGGTTAGCGCAGATGCGCCAGAGGGATATCACAGAACTGCAGAAAATTACCGAAGCGTTGGAGGAAGCCGGACGCCGTAATGAGGAACATGAAAAGCATCTGGCGAATCTTTCGGAAAAAAAGGAAAAGCTGGAACAACAGAACCGTATCTGTACGGAACTGTCCGGAAAGATTCAGGCGATGGAAGACAGAATTGCCGTATTGCGCAGCCAGAACCTGGTACAGCTGCAGAATCAATACCAGACCTCTCTTTCGGAACTGAAAACCCTGCAGCAAAGCTGTCAGGAAGGGGAAAAGAAACTTGCCTCCGTCATATCCGGCTGTCGTGAGCTGACAGTACGGCAAAACAGTCTGCAAGAACAGACAGAGAAGATGTCAGCGGAAGAAATAACGCTTCGTCAACAGGCGGATGAATGTCAGAAACGATTGTCCGGGATAACAGCGAAATATCAGGAGCAACAGAACCGGTATGAAGAACTGCAGCGGACTTGTCAGGAACAGGAGACACTGTATTCCGAACTGAAAGGGACAAAAGTGCCGCAGCAGGAACAACAGTTGAAAAATATTTCGGCAGCCGTAACACAGCTTACCAAACGTCAGCAATTATTGTCAGCAGACCATGATCGTCTGACGGAACAGGCTGCGAAGATACGGCAGGCTATTGAAGAAGCGGAAACGGAACTGATGCGGTTGAGTGAAGAAGACGCCGGACTCCGGAAACAATATCAGTCGCTCAGTGAAAAGATCACGCAATCCCAAACGCAGTATGCCGCCTTACAGGAAGAATATCAGACCCTGCAAGATAACTGCCGTGAACTGCAGGAAAAGTTCATTCCGGAACAGGAACAGCAGCTTCATGACTTACAGGAAGAACAGGAGCTTCTGACACAGCAGCAGGCAAGATTAACGGATGACCGGAACCGTCTCACGGCGCAGATCGCCGCTCAGCAGGAGGAAAAAGAACAGACAGAAGCCGAACTGCAGCGATTGAGCGAAGAAGAAGCAACATTACAGGAAGAAT
>CACYCN010000154.1 GCA_902772895.1 uncultured Ruminococcus sp. | reverse complement strand
CGTTTCCTGACAGAACATCCGGATTTTGCGCGGCAGCCGTTACGATTGCCGGACGGCTTGCAGCGGGGTATCCCCGAACCTGACAATGAACTGACACTGTTTCCGCATCTTAACCGGACTGACGGGTTTTTTATCTGCGGCTTACGGAAACGGAAAGAATGACGGAAAACGAAAAACTTTTTTGAAATGTGGTCCGGAGAACGGATCGCTTGAGAAAGGAGGGATCACATGATTGATATCAAGTCTCTGTATGAGGATGAGCTGAAGGAAGAAATGAAGAAATGGGGAGAACCGGCGTTCCGGGGCGGTCAGATCTATCAGTGGCTCCATGCCGGGGTAAAATCCTTTGACGAAATGACTAATATTTCCAAGAAATTAAGAGAAAAACTTGTTGAAAGCTGCTATATATCATCGGCGACTATTGAAAAAAAATTGATTTCGGATTATGATGGTACAAGGAAATATTTACTTTCCTTCCGTGACGGGGAGAAAGTAGAGTCCGTTCTGATGCAATATCACCATGGATATACAAGCTGTATTTCCACACAGGTCGGATGTAAAATGGGCTGTACTTTCTGTGCGACAGGAATGAGCGGCTTTTCCAGAAATCTGACGGCTTCGGAAATGATCGCTCAGCTTCAGACGGAACAGGAAGATAACGGGATCCGCATTTCCAATATCGTTCTGATGGGAATGGGAGAACCGTTGGATAATTTCGATCATGTGATCCGTTTTCTGCATCTGGTGAGCAGTGAAAACGGAATGAATATCGGGATGCGTCATATTTCATTGTCAACCTGCGGATTGGTACCGAGAATCTATGATCTGGCGGAGCTGAAACTTCAATTGACATTATCGGTTTCCCTTCATGCGCCGAATGACCGGATCCGCAGCCGGACCATGCCCGTGAATCGTGTCTATGGCATAGACGAACTGCTGAAAGCGTGCCGTTATTATGCCAAGGCGACCGGCCGCCGTATCTCCTTTGAATATGCTATGATCGACGGCGTGAATGACAGTGATGCCTGTGCGCAGGAATTGGCGGACAGACTGAAAGGAATGCTCAGTCATGTCAATCTTATCCCGGTCAATTCCGTCAAGGGAACCGGTTATCAGAAAAGTAAACGGGATAGAATCCGCAGCTTTATTGCCGTGCTGGAAAAAGCCGGCATTACGGCAACGGTCAGAAGAACGCTCGGCAGCGATATCAACGCATCCTGCGGACAACTCAAGCGTTCATCAGAAAGGGAGGATCCATAAATGAAGGTATATTCCGAAAGCGATATCGGACTGGTACGCAATTCCAATCAGGATTGCTGCCGGACGGGTGCTTTCTCTGAAAATGCAGTGTGGGCGGTCGTTTGTGACGGAATGGGCGGTGCCAACGGCGGGTGTGTCGCCAGCAGTGTGGCGGTTGATACCATCGTAGAGGTGATCACAGAGGGCTATCATCCCGATCTGAATGAGGAACAGCTTCAGAAGCTGCTGGAGGACGCTGTCAGCCGGGCAAATCATAAGGTCTATGAAATGGCGCAGAATGACTTTTCACTGTACGGAATGGGAACGACGGTAGTTTGTGCGGTGGCACGGGACGATCAGGTTTATATTGTCCATGCCGGTGACAGCCGTGCCTATCTGTTTGCCGACAGCGAGATCAGACGTGTGACAACGGACCATTCTATTGTACAGGAACTTGTCAGCGCCGGCCAGCTGACAGAAGATGAGGCACGGTTCCATCCCAACCGTAATATTATTACCCGTGCACTGGGGGTAGATCCCGAACTGGATACGGATTTCAATACCGTTCTGATGCCGGAAGGCGCCATGCTGCTGATCTGTACGGACGGACTGTCCGGCTATTTCAGTGACAGTGAGCTTTGTGATCTCATCGGCGCAGAAGACGGTGAGGAATTGGTGAGTAAACTGATCGGGGCTGCCAAGGATTCCGGCGGCAGCGATAATATCACGGTTGCCGTGATTGAAAACTGATGTCTTGAAAGGAGATTTTTTCATGGATAAATACACCGGCAAGCGACTTGACGGAAGATATGAAATTCAAGAGCTCATCGGCGTAGGCGGAATGGCAATGGTCTATAAAGCTTACGACAGCCTGGATGATAAAATAGTGGCAATCAAGATTCTGAAAGATGAGTTTCTCGGCAATGAGGAATTTATCAGACGTTTCAAGAATGAATCCAAGGCGATTGCGGTTCTGTCACATCCCAATATCGTCAAGGTTTATGACGTCAGT
This sequence comes from uncultured Ruminococcus sp., assembly GCA_902772895.1. Lineage (GTDB taxonomy): Bacteria > Bacillota > Clostridia > Oscillospirales > Acutalibacteraceae > UBA1213. The sequence goes on along the minus strand of CACYCN010000154.1, from coordinate 485 downwards.
TTTGGCGACAGGATTCAGTATATCGTCATGGAATACATTGACGGTATTACTCTCAAAGAATATATCGGTCAGCAGAATAACCTTCCCTGGAAGGAAGCCGTCCATTTCACGGTACAGATCCTGCAGGCTCTCCAGCATGCTCATGAAAAAGGAATCGTTCACCGTGATGTGAAACCGCAGAATATCATGCTGCTGCAGGACGGTACGATCAAGGTCACGGACTTCGGTATTGCCCGTATCTCCAATACGGAGACCCGTACCATGACCAATAAAGCCATCGGTTCGGTACACTATATTGCGCCGGAACAGGCTAAGGGCGGCGTGACAGACAATAAGGCGGATATTTATTCCGTCGGCGTGATGCTTTATGAGATGCTCACCGGTCAGCTTCCCTTTGAAGCCGACAGCGCCGTTTCGGTAGCCATTATGCAGCTCCAGAATGACCCCAAACCGCTTCGTGAAATCAATAACGATATTCCCATCGG
>CACYCN010000153.1 GCA_902772895.1 uncultured Ruminococcus sp. | reverse complement strand
GACGGTTGAGGTAGCCTCTGCCGACCTGATGACCGGCTACGATCAGTTCACCGGGCATACCGAAGGGCAGTCGGTTGAGATTCTTGTCAACGATATATTGCTTCATATTGAACAGAGGATTGCCGATAGGAACCCGTTTATACAGTTTCTCAACGGGATACATATGGGTAAAGATCGTACATTCGGTGGGGCCATAGCCGTTATACAGCTTAAAGCCGCGGGGCGGTTCCACGGGAACCAGTTTTTCACCGGCTGCAGAGAGATGATGCGGATTAGAGGCATCCGGGAACAGATCGGCATACTGTCTGCCCACCTGAGTTGTCATAAAGGTATGGGTAATGCCGTTTTCACGGAAATAATGATTGATCTCAACCAGATCAAGACGGATATCTTCATCAATGATATGAAGCTGACCGCCTACCAGCAGCACCGGATACATATCCAGCATATGACAGTCAAATCAATAACTTGCATAAGCGGAGGCACGGCTGTTTTCATCCAGACCATAGGTGGTGATATACCATTCACAGAAACAGCACAGATTATGATGTTCCAGCATAACACCCTTCGGCACACCGGTAGAACCTGATGTATAGAGCATGATGAACAGGTCAACGGGATCGGGATTGACAGTGATTTTTTCCGCATCGGGCAGAGAGGGGATTTCATCGGTATAGAGAACGGGGCCCTGATAGTTCGGAATCTTATCCATCAGACTTCTGTCAGCAATCAGATATTTTGCATCCGCATCCTGGATCATGAATTCCAGACGTTCGGAAGGATAAGTCGGGTCAAGAGGCTGATAGCCGGCGCCTGCCTTATGGATACCGATAGCGGCGATGGGCATATATTCACAACGTGGAATCATGACAGAAACCGCATGGTTTTTACCGACACCCTTACTTTGCAGGAAAGCGGCGATATTTTCGGTAATACGGTCCACTTCACGGTAGGTATAAACATGATCGAGATAGACTACGGCAATATGATCGGGTGTTTTTTCGACCTGACGGCGGAACAGTGTGACAATATCCGTGATCTCGTAGTCATGTTCGAAATGATTGACGGCTTCCAGTCTTGCTTTTGCCTCTTCGTCAACCAGCTGTATTTCGGAGGTATTTTCTTTCCTGGCAAACTCGGTCAAAGCTTGCTCATAGGCATGGAGCATATCTTTGATGAAAGCTTCCGAATAGGTATTGGCATCATAGGAAATATGATAGCTCAGTCTGTCGCCTTCCGGATAGACCAGCAGTTCCAGTTTTGCCTTTTCCTCGTCAAAGGTCATCGGAATGGTTTCGGCTTTTGCGCCGCAGAAGTCAAAGACTTTGCCGTCAGTCATCGTATTCTGATAGACGAACAGCACATCTGCGGTAATGCCCAGATCATGACTGATTTCCGCAAAGGAATAGACGTCATACTGCAGACTGTCGGAAAGCTGTTTGCCGATCTGCCGGAGATAATCGGGAACGGAGCGGACATCAAACTTACACAGGACAGGATAGGTTCGCACGAACATGGAGATACTGTCACGGAAACGGGGATCATTTCTGCCGTTATTAACGGTAGTAAAGACCGCATCGTCTTCTCTGCCGCAGTATTTTCCGAGCAGCCAGCCGAAAACAGCCGTACAGAAAGCATTTTCACTGATACTGTTCCGGGCGCAGTAGGCTTTGAGAATGGCAGCGACATTTTCTTTGCCGGTCATATTCAGCATACCGCTGTCTCTTTCCTGCTCCTCATAAAGAATATCGCTGAGGGGCAGACAGTCACTTTCCACATCCTGCAGAAGTTCCGTATAATACTTTTTGGAGACCTCATAATGTGAGCCGGAACGAAGTCTGGCTTCGGTGAGTGCGGCTTCATAACCGCTGAATTTTTCCGGTGTCAGGGTCTGACCGCCGTAAGCCGCAGTAATATCCCTGAGCAGGATCATCTTTGATTCACCGTCAAAGACGATATGATGAATATCAAAGAACAGATAATTCCCGCTGTCCGTTATGATCATGCTGAAACGATAGAGAGTATCCTTTTCAACGTCAAAAGGTTTGATTAACGTATCTATGACATCATTGACCGAAGCGGTGCGGATCTCGAGGATCTCACTTTCCCGGAAGGCAGTGTCAGATCTCTTTTGTCTGATCTCGCCCTTCTGATTGACGAACATTTTTGTCATCAGATAGGGATGGGCATTGACGGCAGCAGTAATAGCCGCTTTCAGTTTTTGGGGATCGATGGCATCGTCCAGTTTCAGAAGAGTAGGAATATTATAGATGGTACTGTCGGGATGGGACGCCATTTCAAAGAAGATACCCTCCTGTGTCTGGGTAATGGCATATTCGTCAAAGATTTCAAATTCTTCGGGACTGTCGGAAGCCAGCCGGAGAATGAATTGTTCCAGTTTTTCGATGGTATCATTGTCACGCAGATCACGGATCTGGATATTCACGCCGAAAGCGTCACTGAGTTTGATGCATAATCCGACGCTGTTCAGAGAGGTCAGACCTGCCGCAAACAATTCCGTTTCAATACCGAAATCACTGTTACCGAGCACCGCAGCGGCAATATCAAAGATACGCTGCTGCATTTCGTTTTGCGGAAGGGTGATACGCTGGGTCACCGCAGTCAGTTCCGGCAGACGTTTGGTATCGGTCTTACCGTTAGGAG
>CACYCN010000152.1 GCA_902772895.1 uncultured Ruminococcus sp. | reverse complement strand
TCTGACTCTGATCAGAGAAAAAAGCCGCAGGATGATCCGGCACCCCCAAAGAAAGCGCCTCCTGTCATTCAAAAACAAAAAAATGATCCTAAAATTTCGGTAAAAACTCCAACACCAGCCAATGCCGCTGAAACGCCACGGCGGAATACGAAAAAGGTGAGCTTGCCGCCCGGAACCAATAGTAAAAAAAATTTTCAGACTCCGGTTTCCAATAAGTGTTCTTCTGAAATACCGAAAAAGTCAGACAGAAAATCCAGGAAAAAACTTTTTTCCATTCATATAGGAGTTCTGTTGCTGCTTGGAGTGGAATTGATCGGTTTCACAGTTTGGTTTGTGGCGAAGACAATGTATGTGAATTATCTGTATTCTGATTATCTGAACCAGGCAGTCAAAGAGACAGATAAAGACAAACGAGTGGAATACTGTCGGAAAGCAATAATAACGGATTCGTCCAAAATAGATGCTTATCTGGCATTGTGGGGAACCTTTTGCTATACGGGCGATACGGCATATGATTATCGTTCAGAAAATGATTCGGATTTAGCTCCGTATTCTTTCAATCCGGATGAGAGTCAAGAATGGGAAAAAACGGTGTTTATGAATTTCTTTGTTTATGATTACGAACCGTATCATACGCAGGAATATGGAGATAAACTATTTTATCGGGTAGGTAATGAGATTGCTTTAGGTAGAAGTCAATCCTATAAAAGTGCGATGAGATGGTTAGAGAAAGCAAAGACATACGGCAGTGCTGAAACGGCACAGAAAGCCCAAACGCTCTATGAAATGTGCCGGATGAAAGATATCCTCAACACAAATAATTCAGACAAAAAAGAGTCTTTTGAAGAATATAAAGAATTATGGTCCGTTATCAATGAAGTAATGTCATTCATTGATGACATAGAAACGTCCGATGAAATGTATTATTGTGTGCACATGTTAAATATCATAGGTTCTTGTCTGGATATTGAAATGATGTGTATGAGTTCTTTTGCTGATAATGATATAACGTCACAACAAACGAAAAAGTTTATCCAGACTCTGGAAAATGAACTGAACAAGCTGAAACCATATGTTTCAGCTTTAGATGAAAAATCGGAACTGGCACAAGGATATTCCAATCTTCAGGATGTGATAAAAACATTAAAAGAAAAGTATAAAGAGGTCTATAAGGTGTCTTATTAAGTGAAACAGAAAGAGCAGGTGATAGAAAAATGTGGGATATGATGTTTTGGATTTGTCTGGTAGCTGCGGTGATCTTTTTGATCATAACCGTTGCGATGTTCTTTTTCTTCAACATACCGTTGATATTCAGTATCCGGACAGGACGTGCCAAAAAGAAAACCATAGAAGAAATGCAGCGTGCCAACAGTGAAACCGGACGGCTTCGGCCGGTGGGACGATTCTCTACGGCGAATCTGACCAATTCAGGAATGCTCGGTTCTACCGGCGGTATCGGTAAGACCGGTTCTGTCGGCAAGACCGGACGTTTCGGCAGAGGCGGCGCAATGAGCAAAAAGGGCAGAATCAAGGATCTGAAAGCAGCCTATGAAGCCGAACAGGCAATGATTGCGAAGGAACAGCAGCAGGCAAATGCGCCGGCAAACGTCAATGCCGCGCCGGTCAGCGAACCGGCAAAACCAAGCTTTACCGTAGCGAAACCGACCGCATCGGATGCGACGGAATTGTTCAGCGCGCAGACGACAGAACCTGCGGCACCGACAGCGCCGATTTCAACACCGGCCAAACCGACACCGGCCAAACCGACTGTTACAACACCAACGGTTGCATCACCGACAGTGGCGCCGACACCGACAACTGTACCGGCAGGAACTTTTCCGATGATGCAGACACCGGAAGCGACCGAACTGTTGGGCGGAACACAGGTGCCGATGGCAGGAGCCAATTACGAATTTGCCGAGACCAATATTCTCAGCGAAAGCCAGCCAACATTCCAGGAAACATCGCTGTTATCAGCGGACGGAATGGGCGGCGGATTCCGGAGTGAATTTGTAGTCTTACAGAAGATCGTGCATATTCATTCCAATGAAGTAGTAACCTGAAGATTGTCAGGTGAGCCAGTCATTCACAGGAAAGTATCTTTCCTTATGATTGAAAAACGGTTATGTCATGAAAGGGGTTCGGGAAGATCATTGACGAACCATACATAACCGGGAGTATCTTCACAAAATGGGAGGAATGGAAGATTGGAGAAAGTAAAAAAGAAACTGATCGTCATGACGGTGCTGTTAGTGGTGGCGAGTTATTCGTTGGCACTGGCACCGCTGGCAGATTTCCGTGCGGGAGGTTTCCCGACGGTTCTGGCATACATGATCAGTTCCCTGTTATGGGGAGGAACAATAGCCGGATATATATTGTTCGGAATTGCCAGTAAGCAGAGAAAACAGCTGCAGACAAAGAAACAAAAACGCAAGAGTACACAACGGCCGGGAATCATCGTATTCTGTTCATCCGTGCCGGCAACGGTAGTCGATACCGTAATGGCAGTGAGTTTTGTATTCACGGTGTTTTGTCTGATTACCGGTAGTCTGATTCCGCAGCCGGTTCAGTTTATCAGCATTGCAACCCTGATCTTTACCGCACAGTTTCATGCCCTGATCAATGGTGTGAATTTCCGAAGCGCATTCCGCTTCAGACCTCATCAACGGGGAAAACAAAAAAAGGAGGAGCAAAAAGATGATTCTGACAAAGAAGAGTAAAAGAATCCTGGCGGCCACACTGACCGGAGCAATCTTACTGTCTGTTATTCCGCTGCATACTCTGGGCGCAGAATCCGGACAGACGGAACCGCCGTCAGAAGGACAGGTGGAGACCGCCTCTGCTTCAGCGAAGGTAAACTATGTTTCGTTCCGGGTCGGCCAAGACCAGAAGAATACGATCGGCAGAGTTTACAAGCTCATGGACGAGACAATGACAGCCATGAGCGATTATGATGCCACAGACGGTCAGCTTTATCTTTCTCAGGATATGACAGCCGGTTATTATCACAGTGTATCGAATGATGCGCTGAAAGCACAGAATCGGATTTATCTGAGCGATACGGTAGGTTTTGAGAAGAACAGCCTGAAGCTGAATGTAGTTTTGGCAGATAATGAACGTCATTTCTATATGCTGAACAAAACCAATATTCTTTCCGTCAGCAGCGCCGTAAAGGCGGTTTATGAGCTTGACAGTAAATATCTTACCGCTCTGGATCAGGATCTGGAGAAAGCCGAAAGTGTGTATCTGAGTGTTGACAGCGTAAAATATCCCCTGACGCTTCCGGCAGAAAGAGATAAGACATCCTATTATAATCTGTCTGTTGTAAAAACGGGTGAGGGAGAAGAAGCCGTTTACAGTCTGAACCAGAGCAGCGGTATCAATAAGCTGCGTTTCCCGATCAGCGGTACTCCGGCAGAAGATACCTCCGTCAGTTATGTCTATCGTCCGACAGACGGTACCTGGGAGATGGAAACCGTCAGCGGCGTGACCCTGACCGTCAGCAGCAACTACAGTCAGTTCTACCAGAATCGTGAGATTCATATGGAAGTGACCAATACTCCTTCCGGTCTGACCGACGGTAAGACGAAGGAAACGGTCAGTTATCTTATTCAGCCGGACGGACAGCCGGAGATCGAACAGAGTGGGACGTCATATGTCGTTCCGCAGGGATGTACGTCACTGAGTGTCAAGGCCAATGTCATACTGAACAATTCCGCCAATCAGCCGATCACCTTTACACCGGCGCTGCAGCTTGACAGTCTGTTAAGCAGTAATCCGGTGGTAGTCGGATGCCGGATTGCGCCGGAGGGAAATAATCTTCTGAACCTGACCAGTTACGGTCTGTTCTCCAATGATAAGATCAGAATCTCAGTGGATATTGAAACTCCGTTGAGTGATTCCTTTGATAAGGTAAAGATCAACGATAATATAGCGAGTTTATCCAATGTGTCCGGTACCATTCATACCTATTCTATGGTTACAAAACAGATTCCCTATGATAAAGAGGGCATTGTTGTCAGGATCTATAAAGGTAAGCAATCGGTACTGGTCGGTGAAGATTCCATAACCATTCCGAAGATTGAAGCCGTACAGGGCGATACGACGACGCTGAAAGAGATGGACAGCAGTTATTTCGTAATTGTCAATAATTTCCTGCCGAAGATTACGGTTGGGGAAAATGACGGCACTGACCCGGTGGAATATAACCCCGCCAAGGATTATAATCTTCCTATCACGGTAGAGTCTGATACCGTAGAAGGAGAAGGTTATCATAAATCCGGTCTGCAAAAAGTAAACTTCAAAGTCTATCGTGATTCCGTTCAGCCGGATCATCTGATCGCCGACTTTGATTCTGACGGCGAAAAAATTACAGGCGAAGTATCCGATGATCTGAACACACAGGTTAAAGTGGACAGTGAAACGAAAGGCGCCTTTGCGGAAAAAATCGTTTCGTCACAGAAGTACTACTATCGTCTGAACAAGATCAGTTCCATGACCATGCTGGACGACGGCGAGTACTATCTCGCTATCAATGTAGTCAATAACTGTGGTAATGCCAGCACCCGCTATGTTCATATGACCATCGACCGCAATAAGCCTGAGGTGCATTATTCTGTCCAGGATGACGGTCAGAATTCCTGCACCGTGGATGAGATTGCCTATTATGATCAGAACGCTACCGTTCTGGCTGAGATTTATGACAGTTCACTCAAGGGAGAGATTCTGAACGGTGAGCAGGCTTCCGAGTATTTCGCAGTCAAAGTGAAGCGTTATGATAGGAAAACCAATCGAACCGAGACTATCGACAAGACCTTTTCCAACTGGAAAAAGACCGGTAAGAATACACTTGTCGGTACCATGACGCTTGACCAGGCAGGTATCTATACCATTCTGACCACCCAGCTGAAAGATGCCGTAGGGAATGTGGTGAAATCTTCGGATAGACCGTCTCTGAAAATGGGTATTGACCAGAATGATCCGCAGATCGAAGTGACCTATTCCGGTAACTGGAAATCGGCTTATCTGCGTCCGTTCGGTGTATACCGTCAGGAGGAGATCATCGCCAACTTCACCGTCAGTGATGACTATACATTGGTAGACCCCGAAAGTGTTCACCTTTATAAGTCAGAAGACGGTGCGGAACTGCCCATCACGAAATCCGTTGAAGAGGATAAGACGGTAAAGTTCAGCTATACCCTTACCAATAATAAGAGCTACCAGTTCCGTGTGTCGGCGAAAGACGGATTGCATCGTGAGAATCCGCAGAACACATACAAAATCAATCAGCTTTCACCGTTTGGTGAGAACATCGAAATTGCACAGACAGATCATGCGCCGGATGTTAAGCTTCCGGGAAATGCTCCGGAGTTGACCGGACAGGATTTCAAGCTTTACTTTACCGCACTTTCCAGCCAGACCGGCTATGGTGTGGATGCCGGTCTGCATAGTGTAGAAGTCAAGGTCTATTATTCTGATGCTGCTACGAAAGAGGCGGCAGAGCCCGAACTTTCCGATCTTTCCAAAAAGCCGGTGGCGATTCTGAGAGACCTCGGAAATGAGATCAGGAATAATAATGAAAAGCAGTTTGCACTGACCAGAACGAACCATACCGAAACGAAATTTGATCAGGAAAAGGTAACAAGCTGTTCCTATGATCTGGCGGTAAATGCCAACAGTGGTTCGCTCAAGAGCGGATATTACCGTGTTGTTGTCAAAGTCCTGAATAACGTTTATGACAATGCCAGTCAGAAGCTTTCAAAAACGGCCAGCATTGATTTCAGTGTAAGCACGGAAAAACCCCGTCTGGGTTATAAGATCGAAGGCGATTACTGCGCTGCTGCCGGCAAGAAGATCTATGACGAAAAAGCAACGATTACGGCTACCGTCAGAAGCCGTGTCTTAACGGCAAAGATCCTTAATACTACCAACGTATTCCAATATACGATCACCAATACCACTACCGGCAAGAAGAATTATACTTTTGGTGAGTGGAAAGCCGCTGCCGAACCGAACACCTACACGGCAGAAGTGGTTCTGACAGAGGAAGGCGAATATACGCTGAGCGGTCTGTCACTGACAGATACCAATGACTATGCGGCGGATACTCCGGGAGACCGCAGTTTTGCGATAGACTGCACCGAACCTTCCATTAATATTGCTTATCAGTGCACTGCGCTGGATCAGTATCTGCAGGCCTTCGGTATTTACAGAAGTGATGAAATCAAGGCTGTTGTTACTGTCACTGACACCTATGCCGGAGTGGATCCGAAATCGGTTTCCATTGTCAATACGGCGGTCAAAGATGACAGCGATCAGCCGACAGATGTCACATCCCGTTTCAGTGCGGAAGCAAGCGCTGACGGAAAGACAATTGTTTATACCTATTCCCTGAAACGAAATGTTCCCTTTACGATTGCAGCAACTGCCAAGGACAGACTCAAGCGTACAAAGGAACTGCCCAATGAGATCAGCTATGACCTTCCTGAGCCCTATGAACGTGAGTTCGGTCTTCCTGCGCAAGATAATCAACCGACGGCGCATCTTATCAGTGTACTGCCGAAGATGGCGGGCGATGATTTTTCAGCGGAATTCCGTGCGGTTGCTCTTCAGAAGTCGGGTGCCGTGAATCCGGGACTGAATCAGGTCAAGGTAGAGATCTTCTATACTGATGCCGAGACCAGAGCGGATGCGGATTCCGTATTTGCCGGTGATCCGGGTACGGCAATTGCTACTTTGATCGATGACGGTAAAACCGATGAAATCACGGACGGTCATTTCACCCTCAGCAGAATCAGCAGCAAGGGCGATAACTTCAGCGAAGTCAAGACAACGAATTGTCAGTATCGTCTGGATGTCAAGGTAAACGACAGCAATCCCGATAACAAACTGGCATCCGGCTATTATCAGGTTGTCATTACCGTTACCAATAATGAACTGAATCCCGACAATACCTATACTTCTGAAGTCAAGACAGGCATTTTCGGAATCGATTCCGATGAGCCGGAACTGACTTATTCCTATGACGGCATCTCGCTGGTCGGAGATGACAAGAGCGTATATGATGACTCCGTCACTGTCACGGCAACGCTGACAGACAGAAGTGTGACACTGGCAGGACTGAATGACGGCAGCTCTTTTGATGCAGTCATTGAAGGTGTCTCGGCTTCCGGACAGACTTATTCCTATTCCTTTGGTAAGTGGAAGAAATCAACGGAACAGAAAAACACCTACTATGCTACCGTGAAGCTTGCTAAGGAATGTGATTACGTACTCACGACTAACAGCTATACGGACGCTTTCGGTCATAACGTCACGGATAAAGCCCCCGAATCCTTTGCCGTTGACCGCAGTGAACCGAAAGTCACTGTCAGGTATAGCTCAAATGTAACGAATACGCTGCTGAACTATCTGACCTTTGGTCTGTTCCGCAATGATGACGTTACGGTAGAAGTGACGATCGATGATAACTATGCCGGTATTGATCCGGAGAATCCGAAATTCTACAATTATAAGACTGAAAATATCGGTGATCTCTTTACTCTGACGGAAGAAAACCATCATGATACGGTTGTGAAGACCGGTGATACCGAAACCAGGTATACGATTTATCATCATCTGGTGTATCAGGCAACGCTTCAAAGAGAGAAGGAATACACGATCTCTGTAGGCGTCAATGACCGTTTTAACAGAACGGACAGTCAGTCACAGCCCCAATATCTGCCTTCTGATGCAGAGCAAAAAACGATCGTAGTGACAGACGATAAGCCGCTTGTGAAGAATTTAGGTTCTTCCGCATCGAACCTGACCAATCAGGATTTCTACTATCAGTTCCGTGCGCTTTCCCAGTCTGAAAAGACGGGAACGGATCCCGGTCTGTACAAAGTAAATGTCAAAGTATATCATTCCGATGCCGAGACAAAAGAAGCGGCTGATGAAGCATTCAGTCGTCTGGAGATGGAGCCGGTGGCGGAAATCGTGGATAACGGCGAAAAAATCGTCACGAATAACAGCCGTTACTTCCAGCTGACCCGTCTGAACAATGAAGGCGTGAATTTCCGGAATGAAAAGGTTTCCAACTGTCAATATCAGCTGGATGTCAAGACATACGGAGATAAACCTTCCATGAAGCTTCCTTCCGGATATTATTGTGTTGTGATCACGGCATATAATAATGTACTGGATGAAGAAGGACGTCATCTGTCCGCACAGAATACCTATCAGTTCAATGTCGCAACGGATAAGCCGGTACTGGAATATCAGATTGCCGATGCCTCCCTGACCGCTGACGGTATGCCGGTATATGACCAGCAGGTTACCATTACCGCCAAGGTCTATGACAGAACCCTGACGGAGAAAAAGCTGAACAGTAAAGACTATTTTGATGCGTCAATTCTGACGGAAGACGGCGAGGCGACCTCTTATCGGTTCGGTAAGTGGGAAAAGACGGAAGAGGCCAATGTTTATCAGGCATCCGTTACCGTTGATAAGGAAGGCTTCTATCGTCTGAAGACCAACCTGCTGAAAAATGCCAACGATTATACCACGCCCCATAAGGATATCCGTTTTGGAGTGGACCGTGAAGAACCGATTGTTACCGTGACATATAGCGATAATGTTACCAATGATCTGATGGAGTATCTGACCTTTGGTTTCTATCGCAGTGATGCCGTGACTGCAACGGTAGAGATCCGTGATGATGTAGCAGGTATTGATATCAATCAACTGAAGATTAAGAACGGTAAAAATGATATTTACTCCAAAGCAATTGCCGATTCCGAATCATCCGAGAAAAACTATCAGATACTCACGGATGAAACCTATAAGAATGTCATCCATCACCACATGACCATTCAGATTCCGTTACAGGCAGAAACGGCTTACAATATTTCCGTATCTGCCAACGACAGACTCAGACGTGCGGACAGTAAGTCACAGCCGACCTTTGATCCTTCGGCTTCCGAAGAGAAAACGATGGTAGTGACGGCTTCGACACCGTATATCAAGAACATTGCAGGTCAGGTGGAACCGCTGACCCATAATCCGTTTGCCTATCAGTTCCGGGCCGTATCCGGATCAAATCTCAAAGCAACAGATCCTGGTCTGAACAGTGTGAACGTGAAGATCTACTGGTCCGATGAACAGACGGAAGAAGCGGCAAATGCTGCCTTTGCCGGCAATCATGCGGATCTGGTAGCAGATATCACCGATAACGGCGAGGATATTAAAAACAATAACAGTAAGTATTTCAAACTGTCCCGTGAAGAGGATTGTCAGGGTCTTGTTTTCCGGAAAGGCGGCGAAAACGGATATGGTGTACATTCCTGTGTATATACACTGGATGTTACCCCGATCGTCACCAGAAACCAGACCATGCTGCTTCCATCCGGTTACTATTATGTGGTAACAACCGTCAAGAATAATGTACTGGATGAACACAATGAGTATCTTTCCGCTCAGGGAACCTATTCCTTTAGCATCAATACCACGAATCCTTCTCTGACATATACATTTGGTACACCTTCTACTACAGTCGGTAATGCTGATGTATATGACCAGGAAGTGACGATTACAGCTACCGTAGTCAGCAGAAATGTCAATGAATCGATGCTGAATAAATCAAAGTATTTCGATTATGTGATTCAGTCCCGTGATAATCCGGAAAAGAAGTATCGTTTTGGCAGCTTTACCAAGACAGGCGACAATACGTATGAGGCTTCTGTGACGATCAGCAAAGAGGGCTTCTATCTGCTGCATACCAACAGTCTGAAAGATAAAAACGGTCTGATGATTGAAGTTCCGCAGGATACGGAATTTGCCGTTGACCGTCAAGAGCCGTCAGTTACCGTACAGTACACGGAAAACGTCACAAATAAACTGCTGAAAGCTCTGACATTCGGACTGTTCCGCAGTGATGAAATCAGCGCTACCATTGATATCGATGATCCTGTTGCCGGTATTGATATGGACAAGATTCAGATCAGAAACGGCGAAGAAGTCATTTCCAAGGAAACCTACGGCAAAAACTTTATCGTAAAGACAGATGAAAAAGATCAGAATGACAAAACCGTTCATCATCATCTGACTTATGAAGTAACCTTACAGAAAGAAAAAGCTTATACGATTTCCGTACAGGCAAGCGACAGAGTCGGCAGAACCGACAGCGCTTCCGATACGAAATATCGTCCGTCACTGTCGGAAGAAAGAACGATTGTTGTAACCGAAGATGAACCGCTGGCAGAAACAGTCACGAGTACCGAAAAAGAACTGACGAATCAGGACTTCTACTATCAGTTCCGTGCCCTGTCACAGCAAAGTGACGAGGGAACCGATCCCGGACTCTTCAGAGTGAATGTTAAGGTATATCATTCCAAAGCGGAAACGCAGGAAGATGCAGATACGGAATTCTCCCAGATTTCTGCTTCAGAGACAATTGCCGATATCACCGATACCGGTAAAGCAATTGTCGGCAATAATCAATATTTTGTACTGAACCGTGTGGAGCATACGGATCAAGACTATACCCAGAATAAGGTTTCGTCTTGTCTCTATCAGCTTGATGTCAGCACACTCGGCGATAATCCTTCGAAGAAGCTTGGTTCCGGATACTATTATGTAGTCGTTACGGTACGAAATAATGTACTGGACGAAAACGGTAATCATAAGTCCTTTGAATTAAAGGATTATCATTTCAGTATTGATACCGACAAGCCTGTTCTGACCTATCAGATGGAAACTGCTGATGCTACCGCAGACGGCAAGCCGATCTATAATGAGGAAACCACCCTGACTGCTGTCATCTATGACAGAACCCTCGATGTTGAAAAACTGGATAAGGGCTATGAAAAGGACGGCGAGCATAAGGAGTATTTTGATTATGTGATCACCACCGGTGACGGAACACCCACGGAATATCGTTTTGACTGGGAGAAAACAGCCGATAATACTTATACCGGTAAAGTGACCATCACACAGGAAAAAGCCACGGAAAGTTTCTATGTCCTGAAGACCAATTCCCTGCAGGATGCCAATGGCTATCAGGCAACGTCTTATACCCATCCGGACATGAGTGAAAAAGAATTGGAAAATCCGATTCCTTTCGGTGTGGATGATAAAGCTCCGACAGTTGCCATGAGCTATGAAAATACTGTCGTTGACTCCTGTCTGCAATTCCTGACCTTTGGTTTCTATTCCGTCAGCGAAATCAAAGTTATAGTAACCGTTGAAGATGCCGTAGCCGGTATTGATGATGCGCAGGATGTGTTCATAATCCACAATCAGCTGATTCAGGAAGGTTCGGATCAGATCAACAGTGAGTTTGAAATTCTTGCATCGGGTGAACCCAACGGTGAGAATGAAAAAACCATCCATCAGCTTGAATGTACGGCAACACTCAAGAAGAATATGGCTTATGCGATTTCTGTTGATGC
>CACYCN010000151.1 GCA_902772895.1 uncultured Ruminococcus sp. | reverse complement strand
CTGTCCTGCGTGACGATGAGATGATCCAGCTGGATACTCCTATCACCAGAGAAGAGGCAATTGATAAATCGGCTGAATTCTTCCGTAATGCTGCGGCTGAATTCGATTCCGTTATTAATTTTACGTATTGTACCGAGTGTATTATCGGCAGAGATCGTGAAATTGATAAGGAACCTAAAAAACTCAGAGACTATCTGGAGACTATCGGCGATTGTGTCGTTGTGGCTGAGGATGATGAAATTATCAAGGTCCATGTGCATACCGAAAATCCCGGTAAGGCGCTTGAGGAAGCGCTTACTTTCGGTCAGCTGCTTACTGTTAAGATCGAAAATATGAAAGAACAGCACAGAATGGCTGCGGAAGCTTATGAAAAAGAAAAGGCAAAACAGGAGGCTGAGGAGAAAAAGAAGGAAGAATTCAAATCGGCTGAACCGGTGGAAGATGTCGGATTTGTTTCTGTCGCAAGCGGTGAGGGTCTGAAAACTGTCTTCAGGGATCTGGGCTGTCAGCAGATCGTCAGCGGCGGTCAGAGTATGAACCCCAGTACGGACGATATCTATCAGGCTGTCATGGCGACACCGGCTAAAAACGTGTTTGTCCTGCCGAATAACAAGAATAGTATCCTGGCCGCAGAACAGGTGATTCCGTTGGTCACGGATCGTAATGTTATTATTGTTCCTACCAGAACCATTCCTCAGGGTCTGGTTGCCATGCTGTCCTATTCACCGGAGGCAACACCGGAACTGAACTGTGAGTATATGACCAGTGCCGCCAAAAGTGTTTCTACCGGTAAGGTGACCTATGCCGCAAGAAATTCCGAATTCGGCGGTACCAAAATTAAAGAGGGCGATATCATTGCCCTGAATAACGGTAAGCTGACCCATAAAGATAAGGATCCCGTTCGCGCAGTCGTTAAACTGGCAAAAGAAATGGCTTCGAAAGCGACTTCTTATATGACAGTGATCTATGGTAAGGATATTACCGAGGCCCAGGCAAATGCCGCTTTGGAGGCGATTCAGGCTAAGGTGGGCTCCGGTATTGAGGTTTCTCTGATTGACGGCGGTCAGCCGATCTATTACTTCATGCTGTCCGTTGAATAAGCTGTCTCTGTTTTACACGCTCTTTTTAGGCGCTGTCCGTTCAGGACGGCGCCTTTTCTTAAATCCCGCTTTATGGATAGTGAGGTGATGATATGGGCTCGTTATATCACCTGCCCGTGACGGCTCTGGCAAGGGTTGGTCCTAAAAAAGAAAAATTGTTCCTGAAATTGGGCGTGGATAGTGTCGGCTCTTTACTCAGACTCTATCCGAGAACTTATGAGGATTGGAGTCATCGGATTCCGATCGCTCAGACTGATGGCATTTCAGTTTGCTGTGTCAAAGCAAGAGTGGAGAAAGTTTTTCCGTCTGCTAAGATCCGCAATAATATGATACTGTATAAAATCCTTGTAACGGATGGATTTGATTTCTTGACGATCACCTTCTTTAATCAGGGGTATCTTTGCGGTAAACTGGAGCTTGGCAGGAAATATCTGTTTTATGGCGTCGTGAAACGTGTCGGATCACAGTATGTGATGTCTTCTCCGTCTGTGGGTGAGGTCGATTGCAACAGGATTCGTCCGGTCTATCCTCAGACCGGTACCCTTTTCAGCAGTCAGATCGAGGATGCTATGAAACAGGCACTTATCCTGCTGCCTCAAACAATCAATGATCCCATCCCTCAGGCAATACGGGAACAATATGGCTTATTGGAACTGGGGGAGGCTCTCCGTCAAGTGCATTTCCCGGATCATACACATTCGGTTCTTCAGGCAAAACGCAGACTCTCTTTTGAGGAACTGCTTATCCTGCAGCTCGGTCTCGCAAGACTGAACGGCAGCAGACAACATTCCTCGTGTCATCATGTGGAAAATGATAGGACGGATGAATTTGTGAAGCTGCTGCCCTTTTCTCTGACGGGCGCTCAGCAGCGAGCGATCCGGGACTGTATCGATGATATGAAAAATCTGCCCTATCCGATGAACCGCCTGATTCAGGGGGATGTCGGAAGCGGTAAAACAGCAGTGGCTGCGGCTGTCTGTTATTCGGCTGTTAAGAATGGCATGCAGTGCGCTTTTATGGCTCCTACCGAAATCCTCGCTAAACAACATTTTCAGGCTTTGTCGGAATTGCTCTCTCCGACAGGCGTGCGTCTGGCTCTGCTGACAGGATCTGCGAAGGCGGCTGAAAAAAGACGAATCAAGGATTGGCTGAGTGTCGGAGTGATTGATCTGGTTATCGGTACACATGCCCTTATTTCGGAAGACGTTTCGTTTTCCCGGCTTGGTCTCGTCGTTACCGATGAACAGCACCGTTTCGGAGTGGCTCAGAGGGCGGCGCTGATCTCGAAAGGCGATAGCCCTCATATGCTGGTCATGTCCGCTACCCCTATCCCCAGAACGCTCGCTTTGATGATCTTCGGCGATCTCGATCTTTCGGTACTCGATGAACTGCCCCCCGGACGACAAAAAGTGGATACGTTTCTGGTGGACAGCTCGAAACGTAACAGAATTTACCGGTTTATGCATCAACATGTCCGGGAGGGAAAACAATGCTATATCGTCTGCCCGCTGGTGGAGAAAAAAGATATCGATTTGCTGTCGGCTGAGGAATATGCCGAGAAATTACTCGAAACGGAACTTTCTCATTGCAGGATTGCGGTGCTGCATGGAAAAATGAAGCCCGCTGAAAAAGAAAAAATTATGAAACAATTCGTGGAGGGAACGATTGACGTGCTGGTCGCTACAACGGTGATCGAAGTCGGTGTCAATGTCCCTAATGCCGTGATTATGCTGATCGAAAATGCCGAACGCTTCGGCCTTTCACAGCTCCATCAGCTCAGAGGCCGTGTCGGAAGGTGAAAGGATAAGTCTTATTGTATTCTGGTTTCCGATCATGAAAATGAAACGACCCGTCAGCGGTTGAGCGTGATGTGCCGTACAAATGACGGATTTCAGATCGCTGATGAAGATCTGCGTCTCAGAGGTCCCGGTGATTTCTTTGGCTCCCGTCAGCATGGCCTGCCCGAACTGAATTGTGCCAGTATGTCCGATATGGTGACGCTTAAGGAGGCCGAAGAGGCTGCCAGAAGGATCCTCAAAGAAGATCCTTCGCTGTCTTTGCGACAAAACCGCGCGCTTCGCTTTGAGACGGAACGGCTTTTTGCCAGCGTTGGCGCTGCGGTTCGATTACAGTAACACAATCCCGATTTCCGCTGAAAATGACTGGCTCTTGGCAAAAATAATAAAAGTGAGTGGACGTATTTTCGGGAACTGGAGGGGCTGTCTTTTTCGACAGCAAAAAGCCGCCGTTTCACAGAGGACTTTCGTCGGAAACTGTGAAATGGCGGCAGAATGTCAGGTTGTCCGATATCACGGAAATCAATTTGTCCGGAGAGTTCTCTTGGGGGGAAACCTTTGTTTAGAAAAACAAAGGTTTTCCCCCAAACCCCTTTCGAAAAAAACGTATTGAGATCATAATGATAGGAAGCATCATATCAGAATGTGTAGTTCTCGTATTCAAAAGCATCGTTGTCTTCATCGTTGGGGTCTGCTTCTCCCCGGTGAACATAGCGCTCGTTGACTCGTTCCATTTCGGCGATGGCTTGGAGCAGTTCGGCTCTGCAGTCGCCGATTTCGTCATTGCGCTTGTCTAATAGCTCAATTTTCGTGATATATGCCAGGTAGACGGCACTGTCTTTCGGATCATAGTCCGTTTTGGCGTTTTGTTTCATCTGCTCAATCTGTGTATCTGTGAAATATCGCATGGAATCATCTCCGTTACGTTGAAAAGCGACAGGAATATTTCCTGCCGCTTTTAATGGTTTTTATGGTATTTGTATTATCCTTCAGCGTCCTTGCACTTCACTCTGTTCATTCTGCAATAACGTCTGATATAGTTGTTATTGTGTGAGCAGTAAACGACAAGAGTTCTGTTGGAACCATTAAATGCGTTCTCACCGATATAGGTAACCGTATCGGGAAGGATCAAGGTTTTCAGTGTACCACATTTGCTGAAAGAACCATAGCCGATGGTCTCTAAGTGCTTGGGAATGTTGACTGTCTTGAGGGAACCGCATCCGGTGAATGCGCCGTCGCCGATTTCTGTGACGGCTTCCGGAATATTTACGGTCGTCAGCGCTTCACACCAGCTGAATACACTCTTGCGGATATCCTTGACGGACTCCGGAATCGTTGCGCTGACAAGGGAACGACATCCGCTGAATACGTTCTCGGGAAGTTCCTCTACTCCGTCAGGTACCACGATCCGGGTCAGTGATTCGCAATTCAGGAACGCATGTTTACCGAGACTCTTGATGGTCGGCGGAATGCTGAATTCCTGTAGCTTTTCACAGCCGCTGAAGGTGCTCTGACGAATACGGATGATCGTTGACGGCAGTTCGATCTTCTGGAGGCTGACACAGCCTGCAAAAGCGCCTCTGCCAATATCTAACAGACCTTCGGGAAGGTTGATGGTAATCAGTCTTACGCAGTTTTCAAATGCTTTCTCGCCGATCTTCAGAAGCGTTGACGGCAGTTCTACGGATTCCAGCGCCTGCTTGCCGGAGAATGCGGCGTCGGCAATTACCTGATAGCCTTCCGGTATTACGACACGGCTGCCGTTTTCACCGGCGGCATCCTCTGCCGTATATACCTTGGCATTGGCAGGAATCGGTATAATGACGTCTCCGTTGCTGTTGACATAAGGCCCTTTGTGGGCTTCGGGAGCCGGAGGCGGAACAGGCGCTTTCGGCGGTTCGGGCTTCGGCTCGGGCGGCTGAGGAGCAGGAGCGGGTTCCGGCTGGACAGGCTGCGGAGTCGGTGTGGGTTCCGGCTGGACAGGCTGCGGAGTCGGTGTCGGTTCCGGCTGAACAGGCTGCGGAGTCGGTGTCGGTTCAGGCTTTGTATGCTGCTCAGGCTGCTGCGCATAGGGGTTCTGTGGCTGCTGGCCGGGCGTCTGCTGATTCGGCATTTGCTGGTTCGGCATCTGCTGCATCCAGGGATTGTAACCCCACATCTGCTGCTGCTGAGACGGATCGCTGCTCTGAGGCATCTGCTGCATCCAGGGATTGTAACCCCATGGCATTTGCTGCTGTGAAGAATCGCCGTTCTGCATCATCTGCTGCATCCAGGGATTGTAACCCCATGGCATCTGCTGCTGCGAAGAATCGCCGTTCTGCATCATCTGCTGCATCCAGGGATTGTAACCCCACATCTGCTGCTGCTGTGTAGGATCGCCGCTCTGAGGCATCTGCTGCATCCAGGGATTCTGAGCATACGGATTCTGAGGCGGATTCTGTTGCTCTTCTTTTGTATTTTTGACCGGCTGTTCAGGCTTGGGCTCCGGTTTCTGTTCGGGCTCGGGCTTCGGTTCCGGCGCAGGCGCTGGCTCGGTCTTAGGCTCTTCCGGTTTGGTCTCTTCGGCTTCGTCGGTGAAGTCAAAAATCGGACGGCGGGGATGTTCTTCCTCGGCGTTGGCGTCTTCTGTTTCATCCGTAAAGTCAAAGATCGGACGGTGAGGATGTTCTTCCTCTGCTTTGGGTTCTTCCGGTTTGGTCTCTTCGGCTTCGTCCGTGAAATCAAAGATCGGACGATGAGGACGTTCTTCCTCTGCTTTGGGCTCTTCCGGTTTGGTCTCTTCGGCTTCGTCCGTGAAGTCAAAGATCGGACGATGAGGATGTTTTTCCTCTGCTTTGGGCTCTTCCGGTTTGGTCTCTTCGGCTTCGTCCGTGAAGTCAAAGATCGGACGGTGAGGACGCTCTTCCTCTGCTTTGGGTTCTTCCGGCTGCGGCTCTTTTACCGCAGGCTCTTCCGGCTTTGTTTCTTCAGCCTCTTCGGTGAAGTCAAAGACCGGACGATGAGGACGTTCTTCCTCTTGTTTGGGTTCTTCCTGTTTCGGCTCTGACGGCTCTGCTCCTGCTTCAATATTGTCGTTTTCGGGAGGATTGTTTTTGCCGTTGAAGAAGTCGAAAATCGGTACCTTCTGCTCGTTGGAAGGTTCCGGCTCTGTATGCTGCGGTTCCTCTTCGTCGCCTTCATGGGAGGCGAAAACAAAATTATCCCGCAGGGCTTTTTCGGTTCCGGTGGTGCCGTTCCATGCTTCTCCGCTGCTCGGTTCACCTGCGCCGATCAGCCGCTGACCGCCTTCATTGATGTTTTCGGGCATCTGGTACATATGTATGTTTGGTGTGATGCCAAACATCGGAACGTTCCAGTCAAGGGCATGGACAAAACTTTCTACTACGTAGCAGGCCCATTTTTCCGCCATACACGCATCCGTTGTCAGTACCTTGATGGACTGGAGAATTGCAATACATCTGTCGATTTCGGATTCCTCATGCGCCAGATACAAGGCATTGCAGACACCTTGCTCATAGGCATCGAGAAAAACCTTTCGCTCTTGTTTAAGATCCGGAATAAATTCATCGAGCAGAGCCCTGAGTTGGATTCCGTCGATAATAACATCCACTCCGTAGGTCTTAACGATATACCGCAATGCTTCCTTTGCGTTCTGGAACGTGAGTTTGTCTTCTTTCTCTTCCTCCAGTTCCGCTCCGCAGAAAGGGCAACGTATGATCAAGTTGGCGCGGGCGTTGGTTTTCCACTCACTGCCACACTTTTTACACTGCATTGTATATCACCGCCTTTTGTGGAATTCTGACTATCAATGAACAAATCATGGCCTAAAAATTCCCCTTTAAGTCTTATTTGCTTATTTAACTATACTAAATTAATCATGAAATTTCAATAGCGAACTCCGGTTTTTTAGACATTTTACCAAATGTTCATAATTCGCTTTGTTCATTTCACCTAGTATGGTTAAAAAAAGATGTCTTTCTAAATACGGACAAATGCCGGATTTCACAAAAACACCTCGAATGCTTCGTAAAACATCAGTTCACGATAGTATCACATCAATATTATACTAAATAATTATTTTATATTCAATATTTTTTTGCAATTTTTATAAAAAATTTGTACGAATTTTTTTGTTCATTTTTGCCCATTTTACACAAGCGGCAGCCTGCCGCCTGTGTAATTTCACAAAAGAAGTTATTTCGTGAAGACAAAATGGACGAAATTTATTTTTCGAAAAAGGCTTTTATTGGGAAAAATGGATAATATCAGCATCCCTTGCAGCATTCTGTCATGCTTTTCCCTACCTGACAGCGGAAGGAATACTCGATGGGAATCTTTACGCATACTTTCTGGACGATAATCAGGTGACATTCGTCAGGCTTCCCTCCGTCAGCACATACCACTTCCGGGTCGGAACAACATTCCGCTTCGATCCGACCGACTTCCGCTTTTGGTGTGAGATCGATCGGAACATTGATATCAACAAAATGTTTGATCTCTTTTTTACATTCTTTTTTGCCGTCTTTTTCTGTTTCCGCTATTTCGGAATAGGGCTCGTACATACTTTTCATCATAACACCACATTTCTGATTCTTTCCGGTGATATAGCCGCTTTCCTCTATGCGCTTCGCCTCCTTTGAAAAGGCTGACGATACTTTTTGCTTTCGGCTGCGGCTTTCACCTGTGATTGACGACGGTTTTTTGATTGTTCTGCCGTCTGTTTTATCATATGGCGTGACTCGCTGAAAGGTGACGGTTATTCCGCTGAAGAAATGATCTGTTCTGCAAGCAGCTCCGCTATCTTACGGTGTGAGCCGGCGCTGAGATGCAAACCGTCTGCCGGGTCGGTGGTCACAAAATCGCAGACAGGTAGAAATTCACATCCGGTACGACGTGCTAATTCCTGATATCGTTCCCGGAGCGCGTGAGATTTTGCAATGCTGCTGTCATCAAAATGATCGATCAGGGGACAGGTTTTGGCTTGCTCGGTGATATATGCCGGACATAATAACAAAATCCTGATCTGTGGTGAATACAGTCGGATCTGTGAAATGAGTGTTTCTGCTCCTGCTGTAATCATCTCTGCGTCTGCGTGAAATCTTGTTTTGCAATCGTTCGTGCCCAGCATTATGATTACGGTATCAATGGGATCGGTTTCTTTCAGTATGGTCCCCAGTACGGAGCCTCCGTTGCGCGCAGGGTCTTTCGGGTCGTCAAATACGGTGGTTCTGCCGTTGAGCCCTTGCTCCGATATCTCATAACCGTATGGCCGGAGCGTTTCGGACAGGATACCTGTCCATCTTATCGCTTTATCATAGCGGCTTCCAATACCCGGAATATATCCGTAGGTGTTGGAATCGCCAAAACAGAGAATTCTTTTCATTTTACGTTATCCTTTCCTTGGGCTTGGTGCAGCGTGTCAGAAAATGGTTATACAGCTTTCGGGAACCCAGAGGGGACTTTTACTTGAAAGTCCCATTGATTTCTTTCATTCGAAGAACAACATGGGTTTCTCGGAATGAATGGGAAATGACACATTAAAGCAGAACAATTCAGCTTTCGGG